>JAFAUA010000300.1 GCA_019243595.1 Acidimicrobiia bacterium | reverse complement strand
AACGGCGGGGCCGGCGGGCCCAACGGCGCCAACGGCGCGGGCGGCGCCGGCGGTGCGGGCCAAGGAGGCGCTAGCGGCGGGGGCGCGAGCCCCGGAGGCGCCGCCGGAGCGGCCGGCAGCGGCGGGCCGGCCCAGGGCGGGGGCGTGTTCAGCACAGGCACGCTGACCCTGCAGCGCACCCACCTCATGGCGACGACGGTCCAGGGCCTCGCCGGCGGGTCCGGCGGCTTCGGCGGGTTGGGAGGGTCCGGCGGGTCCGGCAGCAACGGGAGCGGCGGCGGGGTCGGCGGACAGGGCGACCCGGTCGGCTCGGGGAGCGGGGGCACGGGCGGGTGGCCGGGGGCGCCGGGCGCAGGCGCGGGATCAAGTAGCAACGGGGGAGCGGGGGGCGCGGCGCTCGGCGGCGGCATCTACGCCGACGGGACCTACAAGATCGAGGATGTCTTCATCGACACCGGCGTGGCCAACGGCGGCGCCGGCGGGCCCGCCTACCCCGGCAACAGCGGGGGCGGGGGCGGGCAGGGGGGCCCTGGCGGACAAGGCGGCACCGGCAAGGACGGCGGCTACCCAGGCGGGAACGGCGGCGGTGGCGGCGGCGGCGGGAACGGCGCGGCGGCCAGCAATGGCGGCCCGGGTGGGGCGGCGAGCGGGGGCGGCCTGTTCGCAGCGAGCACACCGGTCGCTCACCTCCGCAACCAGTACACCAACAACGCCGTGAACGGCGTCGGCGGTGGCGCGGGCGGGACCTGCAGCAGCGGACCGGGCAGCAACACCCCGTACTGCCCGGGTGCGGGAGGGGGAGGCGGTCTCGGTGGCGCAGCGGGCAATGGGACGCTCGGGAAAGGCGATGGCGCGCCGGGGACGAAGGGTTCGACGGGTCACGATGGCGCGCCCGGCGTGGCCGGACCTGCAGGCGCGGCCACGTTCCCCGACTGCAACCTCACCACCTGCAACGGCACGGACAACCCGCCGGTCGCGGTCGACGACTCCTACACCACGCCCCAGGACACGGTGCTGCAGGTGAACGCCCCCGGCGTGCTGGCCAACGACACTGATCCCGACCCCGACACCAAGCTCACGGCCGTCAAGGTGAGCGACCCGGCGAACGGTACGGTCACTCTAAACAGCGACGGGTCGTTCACCTACACGCCGTCCGCCGGCTTCGTCGGCCCGGACGCGTTCACCTACAAGGCCAATGACTTCCAGCTGGACTCCAACGTCGCGACCGTGCACCTCACCGTGACGTCCTCGACCACCACCACGACGTCCACCTCGACGACGACGTCGACGACGGTCCCGCCGACCACGACGACGGCTCCCACGACCACGACATCGACCTCGACGACGTCGACCACGGTCCCGCCGACAACAACGACATCGACCTCGACGACGTCGACCACGGTCCCGCCGACAACAACGACATCGACCTCGACGACGTCGACCACGGTCCCGCCGACCACGACCACAGCTCCCACGACTACGACCACGACGACGACGGTGCCGTCGGTCTGTCGGGTGACGAGCACCGCCGACACGGGCCCCGGCTCGCTCCGGGCCGCCATCGCCTGCGCCAACACCCACCCGGGCAGCGACGCGATCGCGTTTGCTATCGGCCGGGGGCCAGCGACGATCAGCCCACGCTCAGCGCTGCCGGCATTGACCGACCCGGTTCTCGTCGATGGGACGACCCAGCCCGGTTACAAAGGCATCCCCCTGGTGCGAATCGACGGGAGCTTGTCCGGCGCCTGTCAGACCGGGCTGTCGATCACCGCGGGCTCGAGCACCGTGCGGGGCCTCGCCCTCACAGGCTGGTGCACCGGCATCAGTCTCAACGGCGGCGGCGACAACCGAGTCGAGCGCAACGACATCGGAACCGACGGGGGACGGCTCCTGCCCAACCTCCTCGGCGTCAGCATCACGGGGGGCTCCTCGAACAACACTGTCGGCGGCACGCCGCGGGGCGCGGGAAACGTTATTTCGGGCAACCCGGTGGCCGTGCAGGTGGACGGACCGCGCACGGTCGGCAACGCGATCCTTGGGAACTCGATCTCACTCGACGCCCACGGGATCGTGCTCTCCTCCGGCGGCAACGCCAATGAACCGGCCCCGGTCATCGCCGGCGTGACGACCAAAGCCCGGCGGACCACGATCACCGGCACGGTCGGCTCGGGCGGTCGTCGCATCGAGGTCTTCTCCAACGTCGGCTGTCCTGACGGAGGACGGGACTTCGTCGGGTCGGTCTCGACCGCCAACGGCACGTGGACCCTCACCGTTTCCCCGCTCGGCGCGGACCGCGGCGTGACGGCGACTGCCACCAACCTGGCGACGTCGAATACGTCCCCGTTCTCTGCGTGCCGACTGGTGGCGCTCGGGAAGCAATTCGGGCCGGCGAACGCCGTCGCCTCACCCCTCTTGTCCGCGGCCCCTGCGCGCGTCGCCGTTGCACCGAGCACCCCTACCGCCCGGCGGCTGGCGGTCAGGCCGGTCGCCTCGAGCACCCGTCTCAAGCGGTCGTCGGACACCTGGCTCCCACTCAGCGCCTTGGTGTCCTTCGTGCTCGTCGCCGTTCCCTGGCGCCGCCGGAGGCGCGCCGGCGCCTGAGCGGGTCCGCTAGCCCGATTCGGAGGTCAGCGCCTCGCTGAGCTTGTCGCGAGACCGCACGTCCAGCTTGCGGTACACGGTGGTCAGCTGGTTCTCGACGGTCTTGGTTGTCACAAAGAGGGCCTGAGCGATCTCCCGGTTGGTCATCCCGTCCGCGGCCATGCGGGCGACCCGAGCCTCGGCGGACGTCAGGCCCTCAGGTCCGGACAGGCGACGACGACGCGGCCGCGCCCCCGACGCCCGAAGCTCCTCGATTGCGCGGGCGGCCAGGCGCTCAGCGCCGCAGACGTGGGCGAGGTCGAGGCCCTGGGTCAGCGGATCCCGAGCCGCGACCCGCTGGTTGAGCCGGCGCTGGGCAGCTCCCAACTCGACGAGTGTGCGGGCGCGCTCGAGTGGCGCGTCGACACGCTCGAGACAAGCGAGCGACCGGCGCAACAAGTCGACTCCGCTGCTCCCTCCCTCGATGACACCGGACGCCCGCAGCGTCACACCCTCACACCGCGTGAGGCCCAACCGGTGTGTCGTCTCGAGCTCGGAAGCTACGAGGCGTTTCGCCTCGCCGATGTCGTCCCCAGCGAGGGCAAGGGCGAGCGGTGAACGCCAGAGCACGGTGATGGGGTTGATGAGGCGGGTGGCGTCGCACAACTGGCCGGCGGCGCGCAGGTCGGCGATGCCCTGCATTCTCCGCCCTTGGAGGAGGCGGAGGCGGCCGCGGACGATCAGGACCCACGCGCCGGAGATGGTGGCGAGCAGTGATGCGTCGAGTTGCACGGACTCGATGAAGTCGACAATGTCCCCTACGCCCGCCCGCTCCAGCAACACGTCCTGACCCGCCCAGATGACCGACGGGAGGGCGTAGGTGACGCCGTGCTCCAGCGACTGCTCGAAGACCGACCGCAGGTACGTCTCGGCGACGTGCAACCGACCTCGCTGGGAGTCGATCCAAGTCCGGTAGTAGCACCCGGCGATGTAGCCCAGGACAGATCCGCGCCGGCGGGCGTCGTCGAACACGCCGGCGGTCGCTGCCTCGGCGCCCTCGATGTCGTCGAGTGAGATCAGGGCACCAATTCCCTGTGCGAGGGCGAGGGACTCCGACCCCTCATCGCGAAGCAAGCGACCTTCGTCCAGACCTCTCTCGATGAGCTCGCGGGCGTCCGCCAGGTCGCCGCCGCGGAGGATCGCCAGGATGGCGAGCACGAGCGCAAGCGTGCGAGTGCCCGGGCCGCTGGTGTCGACCAGCGAGCGGAGGCGGGGGAGGCGGTCGTCGAGTGCCACCGTTTGCGCGGGGTCGTACGCGTCGTTGGCCGCGCGGAGGCCCTCGAGGCGGGCCTGGACGTCGGGGTCCCGGTCGCCGAGCTCCGCCAAGACCTCCCGCACGAGGCTTACGGCGGGGCCCCACGCTCCCGACAGCAGTTGGAACTCGGCGAGCGCCCAGCCAATCCGGGCGCGCTGAACCGGATCGTCGGAGAGCTGCCGCGCGGCGGCGAGATCGCCGGCGGCGTTCGGGTCGCGGGCAAACGCCTCGGCGCCGCCCAGCTCATACAACAGCGTGACGTGTTCCTCACCCGGTGCCGCACCCTCGGCGAGCGCCCGACGAAGGCTGGCGACGGCACTCGCAGGCGCGCCCTTGGCCAGCGCCAGGCGAGCTGCGGCGCGGAGGGTCTCGACGACGTCGCGCCGGCCGGCAGGGCCGCTTAGCAGGAGCTGCGCAGCCACCTCGTCGGCTGGCTCGCCTTCGGCGAGGAGGATGTCGGCGACCCGGCCGTGTGCGCCGGCGCGAGTCGAAGGGGACATGTCGTCATAGACCGCTTGGCGGACAAGGGGATGGGTGAACCGCAACGGATCCCCTGGCGCCAGCACCTCCATGGCGGCCAGCGCCTCCACGGCGGTCTGCGCCTCCTCGATGTCGGCGTCCGCCAGGGTGGCGACTCGATCGAGCCGAGCCCGTGGCTCCAACACGGCCACTGCGCGGGCGGCGGACGCCGCCGACGGCGGCAACCGGGAGAGGCGCAGCATGGTCGCGTGGGCCACCGTGCGGGGCCCCGTTTTGCCGATGGCGACGGCCGCGGCGTCCGTTGGCTGCACGCCGTCCGCGCGCAGCACGCGAACGAGCTCTTCCACGAGGAACGGCACGCCGCCCGTCGCCTGACGGCAGGCGTCGACGAACGTGGCGGTGGGCGGGCCGAGGTGCTCGGCGATCAGCTGCCGCACCCCGTCGACGCTCAGGGCAACAGGACGGACGACGCGGGCCACCGGCGTTGCGATGAGCTCGGCGACTACCGGCGTCTCCGCCTGTGGGTCCCCAGTCCGCACGGCGACGATGACGGCCACAGGCATGCCTTCGATTCGGCGAGCTAGGTAGACCAGGAACTGCAGCGTCGCCTCGTCGCACCAGTGGACGTCGTCGATGACCACGAGGAGGGGACCGAGTTCGGCGAGATTGGACGTGAACCAGTAGAGGCCGTGCATTACAGCCGACTGCTGGGCTGGCGTCGGTTCGGCGTCAGGAGAGACGACCGGCCGCGCGAGGCTGGCGGCTCCGCCGAGCAGGCGGCGGCTGGTGTCGGCATCCGAGTGGCTCAGCACGGGCTCGAAGAGTTGGCGCACGGCCCCGAAGCCAAAATCGCGCTCGAGCACGGCGCCCTGGGCCGAGAGCACTCTCATTCCTCCGTCCGACGCCCGTCGGCCGGCTTCGCCGAGCAATGAGGTCTTGCCGATGCCGGCCGGGCCCTCGACGACGAGCACGCGGCCGTCGCCACTCCACGCGGCGTTGACCGCCTCGTCAACGCTCGCCAGCTCGAGAGTGCGCTCGAGGAGCAAGCTGTCCGGCCGCACGCCGCGACCGTATTGCAGCGGCCGGAGCGGTGTGGGGCCTGGGCGGCACGGACGGGGCGCGTATCCCGGAACAGCGGACCGCGGGTCGTGCCTGTCTGCACCAGTACGCCCGCTCGTGGGCGACTATCAGAGCCAACTCGTCGACCGCTGCTTGCTGAAGTTCAGAAGCACAGATCGCTCGCTCGGGTCGCCGGTGGGTGACGACTTGGAAGTACAGAAGGAGCGTCCGCGGCGTCGGCGTGCGGGCGGCGCGCCCTGAACTCGATCACCAAGCTCGGAGCGGGAGATACGCGTGAGCCAACAGACGCCGCGTCACTCGGTCCGGAGGGTCTCGCTTGGCTTGATCCGTCCCGCCGCCCACGACGGCACCGATGCCGCCGCGTTCCCCGCCACGATCCCCAGTGGAATGGCCAGGGCCAGGGCCGCGACCGGGACAAGCGAGTCCGTGGCGATCCCCAGTTGGTCAGCAAAGACACTCCACAGCCAGACTCCGCCGATGGCGCCCAGCGGGAGGCCGACGGCGAGGGCGACTACCACAAGGGCGGTCGCCTGCCACGCGACCGCCGCTGACACCTGGCGACGGGTGAAGCCGAGCGCCTTCAGAATGGCGAGGTCGTGCTTGCGGCGGCGTACCGACGAGACGAGCGCGTTTGCGAGAGACACGACCGCCAGGAATCCGAGGAACCCGGCCAA
>JAFAUA010000253.1 GCA_019243595.1 Acidimicrobiia bacterium | reverse complement strand
CCTCCATTCTCATCGCCAAGCTTGGCTTTGGCTGGGTGTGAATGCGTTCACTAGATTCGGGCCGATGCTCGCCGCGGCCCACGTGGTCCACCCGCCCACGTTCTCCGACTTCGTTCGGCAGTACCTGACGGTCGCCATCTTCGGCGGAGCGGCAGTCCTCATGGTCGGGCTCATGCTCGGCGTGGGGCGCCTGGTGCGGCCGACCCGGCCGCAGCCGCAGAAGTACCTGAACTACGAGTGCGGCGTCGATCCGGTGGGCAGCGGGTGGTCGCAGAGCCACGTCCGGTACTACATCTTCGCCCTCCTCTTCGTGATGTTCGACGTCGAGGCGGTGTTCATCTTTCCGTGGGCCGTGCGCCTGGATGCAATGGCCGTCTTCGGGCTGGTCGAGATGGTGATTTTCATCGTCGTCCTGGCTCTGGGCCTTCTCTACGCCTGGCGCAAGGGCGTCCTTCGCTGGATCTGAGGTAACCAACTTTGGGTGTCGTCGAGAAGGGGACGTTCCGCAAGCCGGCGCTGAAGCCCCTGACCTGGCTGTTGAACTACAGCCGCAAATACTCGCTGTGGATGTACCAGTGGGGCCTGGCCTGCTGCGCCATCGAGATGGGCGCGGCGATGGTGTCGCCCCGCTACGACATCATGCGTCTGGGCGTGATCCCGTTCCCTGCGGGCCCCCGCCAGGCCGACCTCATCTGCATCTCGGGCACGGTCACCGACAAGATGGCGCCCGCCGTGCTGCGCCTCTACGAGCAGATGCCCGACCCCAAATACGTGATCTCCATGGGCTCGTGCGCCAACTGCGGCGGCCCGTACTGGGACTCCTACTCGGTGACCAAGGGCGTCGACCAGATCATCCCTGTCGACGTCTACGTGCCCGGGTGTCCGCCGCGCCCTGAGGCGCTGCTCGAGGGCATCGTCCTCTTGCAGCAGCGCATCCAGACCGAGGACATGGCCGAGCGTTGGCGAGGGGACCCCATTGTCGTCGGCTGATACCGAGGAACAGCAGGATCAGCACGCGGCCGCCAACGCCGAGCGCCAGCAGGTGCTCGACGAGCTGAAGGCCGCCCTCGGCGACGCCGTCGTCGGCGAAGAGGTTCATGCCGGCGATCTGTGGATCCGGGTGCCCGCCGGCGAATGGCGCCAGGCCATGGAGGCGTGCAAGGCGGCCGGCTTCAACTACTTCGACTTCCTCTCGGGCATCGACTGGATGCCATCTGCCCCGAACCCCGAGGACGCCGAGACCCTGAGCGTCGAGCCCGACGCCGACGCCGACGAGGCGCCCGACGCCGAAGAGGCGGCCGAGGCCGAAGCCGAGCACGAGGCGGAACCCCAGCCCAGCGAAGCCGGAACCGTTGCCGCCTTCGAGACCGCAGCCGGCGAGCCCGACAGCGGCTGGAAGACCGGTGTGGCCGGCGGCGAGACGCGCTTCCAGGTCTTCGCCCGCCTCCATTCGCCGCAGCGCAAGCTCGGCGTGACCCTCAAGGCCGACCTCGACGACGAGTCGCCGCAGGTGGCGTCGATCCACGACATCTTCTTCGGGGCCGAGTGGCACGAGCGGGAGACGTGGGAGATGTACGGGTTCGTCTTCGAGGGTCACCCCGATCTCCGCCACATCTATCTCCCCGGCGAGTTCGAGGGCTTCCCGCTGCGCAAGGACTTCCCGCTCCTGGCGCGTGAAGTGAAGCCGTGGCCGGGCCTCGTCGACGTCGAGGACCTCCCGGCGGCCGAAGAGGCCCGCCAGGACGCGGCGATCAACGCCGCCCAGGAAGGCAACGGAGCCGACGCAGGCGAGGGAGGCAGCTGATGGCCGTCACCGAGCAACAGCGACGCGCCTACGTGGCGTCCCAGGCGGCCGACGCCCGACTCAACGTCGAGCTGCAGACCGAGGACATGACCCTCAACATCGGTCCGCAGCACCCCGCCACCCACGGCACGCTGCGCGTGGTCGCCCGCCTCGACGGCGAGCAGGTCGTGTGGGCGGACGTCGTGTGCGGCTACATGCACCGCGGCTACGAGAAGCTCACCGAGGTTCGCACCTATCCGCAGATCACGACGCTGGTCAACCGCATCGACTGGCTGTCCTCGTTCGCCAACGAGGTGCCGTTCATCCTTGCGGCCGAGAAGCTCATGGACATCGAGGCGCCGCCCCGCGCCCAGTACATCCGCACGATCCTCTTCGAGCTGGCGCGCATCGCCAACATCACGCTGTTCATCGGCACGATGGGCGCCGACCTCGGCGCCATCACGCCGGTCTTCTACGCCTTCCGTGACCGCGAGCGGATCCTCAACCAGATCGAGGCGGTCACCGGCGGGCGCTTCCACCCGAACTTCGACCGCATCGGCGGCCTCAAGGACGACCTGCCGCGCGGATGGATCGACGAGACCAAAAGCGCCATGGTCCGGGTCCGCGAGTTCTGCGACGAGCTCGAAGAGCTGCTGATGGGCAACGAGATCTTCCAGGCCCGCACCCGTGGCATCGGCGTCATCCCCGCCGACGTCGGCCTCTCCTACGGCCTATCGGGTGCCAACATCCGGGCCAGCGGGATCGACTGGGACCTGCGCCGCGACCAGGACTTGCCGCTGGCGTGGAAGGACCTCGACTGGAAGGTCTGGACGCATCCCGACGGCGACTCGTTCGCCCGTTTCTGGGTCCGTCTCCAGGAGACGCGCGAGGCCTCGAAGATGGTCGACCAGATGCTCGACGGCCTGCCCGCCGGGTCCATCCAGGCGAAGGTGCCCCGGATCATCAAGGTGCCCGAGGGCGAGGCCTGGGTCCACACCGAGAACCCGCTCGGAGAGATGGGGTACTACGTCGTGAGCCAGGGCGGTCTGGGGCCGTTCCGCTGCAAGATCCGGTCGGCCTCGTTCAACAACGTGTCGGTGCTGCCGTGGGTCCTGCGCGGGACCTACGTGCCCGACATCATCACGATTCTGGCGTCCCTCTACTTCATCCTGGGCGACATCGACCGGTGAGCCTCGCACTCTCACTGCCCTACTGGGCAGAGACGACGATCAAGACCGTCATCATCCTGGCCGTCATCCCGGCCTCGGCGCTGACGCTCGGCTACGTCTTCCTGATGAAGACCATGGCCCACATGCAGAGCCGGCTGGGGCCGATGGAGCCGGGCGGTTTCCACGGCTGGTACCAGCTGATCGGCGACGGGGTGAAGTTCATCCAGAAGGAAGACATCATCCCCGAGGAGGCCGACCGGGCGATCTTCGCGCTGGCGCCGACCGTCGTGCTCGTGTCGACGTTCCTGTTATTCGTCGTCATCCCCGCCGGGCCGCGGCTGGTGGTCGAGAACCTCGACACCGGCGTGTTCTTCGCCTTGGCCGTGTCGTCGCTTTCGGTGATCGGCGTGCTGATGGCCGGGTGGGCGTCGGCCAACAAGTACTCGCTCCTCGGCGGTCTCCGAGCCGCCGGCCAGCTGATCGCCTACGAGCTGCCGCTCGTGCTCGCCGTCGTCGGTGTGGTGATGCAGGCCGGGACCATGAGCCTGCAAGGGATCGTCAACTTCCAGCAGCACGGCAAGATCTTCGGCTTCGGCGGCATCGGCCTGCCGCTGATACTCACCCAGTTCGTGGGCTTCCTGCTGTTCATCGCCGCCTCGCAGGCCGAGCTCACCCAGGCACCGTTCGACATGCCCCTCGCTGAATCCGAGCTGGTGGCCGGCTACACCACCGAGTACACGGGCTTCCGCTTCCTCTTCTTCTACATGGCGGAGACGGCGACGGCGTTCGCCCTCGCCGCCATCGCAGCCACGCTCTTCCTCGGCGGCTGGTCGGTGCCCTGGGTCCACGGCAGCGCCGCCGACGTCCTGGGCCCGTTCATCCTGGGTGCCAAGGTGATGCTGGTCGCCTTCCTCATCTACTGGATCCGGTTCACCTATCCCCGCTTCCGTGAAGACCAGCTCCAGGCCTTCGCGTGGAAGTACCTGATCCCGATCTCCCTGGCCAACATCCTCGTCACCGCAGTCTTCAAGGTGGTGTTCTGATGCCCGAGCTCCCGATCCCCGGCCTCGTCAAGGGGCTCGGCGTGACCCTGCGCACGATGCTCAAGCCGGCGGTCACGACGCAGTACCCGAAGGAGAAGGAGACGCCCACGACGCGGGCGCGTGGCGTCATCGCCCTCAAGTCGGAGAACTGCACGGTGTGCATGTTGTGCGCCCGCAGCTGCCCCGACTGGTGCATCTACATCGAGGGCCACAAGGAAAAGGCGCCGCCCCGCCGGGCCGGCGGACGACCCCGTCAGGTCAACGCCCTCGACCGCTTCGACATCGACTATGCCCTGTGCATGTACTGCGGCATCTGCGTCGACGTCTGCCCCTTCGACGCTCTGTTCTGGAGCCCCGAGTACGAGTACTCCGAAGAGCGCATCGCCGACCTGCTGCATGACGAGACCCGCCTGAACGAGTGGATGGAAACCGTCCCCGAAGCGCCCCCGCTGGAAGTGGGCGCCCAAGCAGCGAAGAAGTAGGTTCCCCGTCCCGTGGTCGCCCAGAACGTCGTTTTCGGCATCCTGGCCGCCGTCATGATTCTCGCCGCTTGGCGAGTTGTGACGACCCAGAACGTCGTCCGGGCGGTGCTCTACCTCGTCGTCGTGCTGGCGGGCGCCGGTGCGCAGTACCTGCTGCTGGCCCAGGAGTTCATCTTCGTCGTCCAGGTGATCGTGTACATCGGCGCCATCGTCGTGCTGTTCCTGTTCGGGACGATGCTCACCCGGGCCCCGATCGGGCGTGACGTGAACCTCGACAACGACCAGCGGTGGCTGGCCGCGCTCACCTCCTTGTTCCTCCTCGGCGTGATGATCGCCGTGCTGTTCGACGCCTTCCACAACACCCACGTGAAGCCGACCATCCAGCGCACAAGTGACGTGGCCAACTCGATGTTCGGGCCCTACCTGATGCCGTTCGAAGTCGTGTCCGTTCTCCTCCTGGCTGCCCTCGTCGGCGCCATTGCCATTGCCCGAAGGGACTGACCAGATGCTCTTGAACCAGTTCCTCTTCCTCGCCGCCGTGCTGTTCTGCATCGGCGTGTACGGGGTGCTGGCGCGGCGCAATGCCGTGCTCGTCCTGGCGTCGATCGAGCTCATGCTCAACGCCGTCAACATCAACCTGGTCGCGTTCGGCGCCTATCGCCACAACATCGCCGGCCAGGTCTTCGCCCTCTTTGTCATCACGATCGCCGCCGCCGAGGTCGGTGTCGGCCTGGCGATCGTCGTCCTCATCTTCCGCAACCGCGCGTCGATCGCCCTCGACGAAGCCGACCTGATGAAGGGCTAGGCGAGCGATCCCACCATGTTCTTCCTGCGCAACGCCTGGCTGATCCCCGCTATCCCGGGCACCTGCTTCTTCCTCATCCTTTCCCTCGGGAAGCGCATGCCCGGCAAGGGCGCCGACATCGGCATCGCCGGCGTCGGCCTGTCGTTCCTGCTCTCGGTCGGCGCCGCGGTCAAGTGGATCAGCGAGTCGGTGCCGCGCCACCCCGTCGATCGGCACGTCACGTGGTTCAAATTCGGCGGAGTGACGGTCCACGCCGGTACCCACATCGACGGCCTGGCCGTGATGATGCTGTTCGTCGTCACCTTCATCTCGCTGATGGTGCACGTGTACTCGCTCGGGTACATGCACGGCGATCGGCGGTTCACCTACTTCTACGCCGCCCTGTCGCTGTTCACGGCCTCGATGCTCACCCTGATCGTGGCGCCCAACACCCTGCAGCTGCTGGTCGGGTGGGAGCTCGTCGGCGTGTGCTCGTTCATGCTGATCGGCCATTGGTGGGAGGAGGAGGTCAACTCCGCCGCCGCCATCAAGGCGTTCATCACGACCCGTACCGGCGACGTCGGCCTCATGCTCGGCGTCATCACCCTGTTCTTCGCGGCGGGCAAGACGTTCGACATCGCCACCCTGAACCGGCTGGCCCTCACCAACGGCATCAGCCACCACCTCCTCTTGGTGGGTGCGCTCCTGCTCCTGCTCGGCGTCGTCGGTAAGAGCGCCCAGTTCCCCCTCCACGTCTGGCTGCCCGACGCTATGGCCGGTCCCACACCGGTCTCGGCCCTCATCCACGCCGCCACCATGGTCGTCGCCGGCGTGTACCTCGTCGCCCGCGTCTACGGCGTGTTCCTGTCGGGCCTGTCGATCGGGCCGGCCGGCAACGGCATCAACCTTCTCGCGCTCATCGGTGGCATCACCGTCCTCATCGGAGCCGCGCTGGCCTTCGTGCAGGACGACGTCAAGCGCGTGCTCGCGTACTCGACGATCAGCCAGCTCGGCTACATGGTGATGGCGCTCGGTGTGGGGGCGTGGACGGCCGCCATCTTCCACCTCTTCACCCACGCCTTCTTCAAGGCCCTGCTCTTCCTCGGCTCCGGCTCGCTCATCCATGCCGTGCACTCCAACAACATGAGCGACATGGGCGGGCTGCGGAAGAAGATGCCGACCACGTTCTGGACGTTCATCATCGGGTCAGCGGCGCTGGCCGGCCTGTTCCCTCTCGCTGGTTTCTGGTCCAAGGACGAGATCCTCGTCGGGT
>JAFAUA010000521.1 GCA_019243595.1 Acidimicrobiia bacterium | reverse complement strand
GCCCTTGTCGTCGCCGCCGACGAGGCTCAGGTACAGGGTGGACGAGCTGGCGAGCACCACGCGATCGAGCTTCATGATCCGTGCCACTTCGAGCACGTGGGCCGTACCCATCACATTCACCAACGTGCTCGTGAGGGGGGCTGCGTTGCTCCCCGGCGTGAGCCCGCCCAGGGCCGCGGTGTGCACGATGCGGCGAACGTCATTGCTCTCCACTGCGTTCACCAGGTCGAGCGGATTGGTCACGTCGCCGCGCACGACGACGCAGCGGTCGAGATCGACGAAGTCCGCCAAGGCGTCGGGACGCGGGGCCACGTCGAAGATCACCGGGGTACGCCCGGCCTCCTGTTCGAGGCGAGCGATCTGCGAGCCCACCAGACCCGCACCGGTGATCAGGACCGACATCTGCTGCACTCCTTGGCGGCGAATTCTAAGGCTGAGAGCTTAAGGAGGCTAGCGGCGCGTTCGGCAGAAGGTCAAGGCCCACACGGCCTCTCGGGTTGTAGTTAAGCGGGGATGCATTGTTTACGCTGTCGGCATGGCCGTGCCGGAATCGCGTCTCGATGCGCCGTCCCCGTCCAATGGCCGCGACCGCCCCAACCGGCAAGGTGACGCCACCCGCCTCCGCATCCTGCTGAAGGCGGAAGAGCTGTTCGCCGAGCGCGGCATCGACGCCGTGCCGCTGCGCGACATCGGCGTAGCCGCTGGCCAGAAGAACAACGTCGCCGTGCAGTACCACTTCCGCGACCGCGACAACCTCGTGCGCGAGATCGCCAAGTACCGGGCGCAGGCGGGCGAGCGGGTCCGGTCGGAGCTGCTGGCCGACCTCGTCGCATCCGGCAACGAGCTCACCGTCGAGGACGTGGTTCGGGCGTACATGTCCTCGCTCGCCGCCCACCTCGATCCCAGCGATCACTACCTGGCGTTCCTGGCGAGATACGCGAGCGAACGAGGCAGCTATCACGGGCTCGAGGGCGTGGGTTCCAGCACGATCTTCACGCTCACCGCCATGTTGCGCCGGTTGCTGCCGCAACTGCCTGAGGCGCTCGTCGAAGAGCGATGGATGGTCGTGATGACCAGCGCTGTGCACACGCTTGCCCGGTACCAAACGGCCCAGCGCGCCGGCGAGCTGTCAGCACCGCTGCCCGATCTGATCGAGGACCTGGTGCTGTTCTTCGCCCACGCGCTCGAGGCACCGTCCGCCTCGGACGCATCGGGCTGACCCTCTACGCGTCGCGCATCACCGACACCGACTGCTCCCAGAGCCCGTCGAACACCTCCGTCGGGGGAACCGATCCCGACCGTTGCCCTTGCGCCCGTGACGGCATGATGCCTTCCCGCTCGCGCAGGTGGTACATGCTCTCGCGCCTGCCCGTGTAGGACGGTGGCTGGCGCAGCATCCACAGCATGCCCTCGGCCGGAACCTCGGACGGCTCCCACCCCGAACGGTCAGCGCCCGGCGTATTGGCCACGAAGCCTTCTGACGCGACCGGGATGTCGATGCGAAAGCAGTTCACGGCAATGCCCTTGGGATGCAGCTCTCGCGCCGCGTCGAGCGTGAGGTGCTCGAGGGCCAGCTTCGAGGTGCCGTAGGCGATCATGTCGGGCAGCGGCTCGAGGGCGGCGCGCGACGACACGTTGATGATGGCGCCGCCGCCCCGCTTCTCCATCCACGGATACGCCTCGCGGATCGCGATGAGCGGCGCGCGGTAGTTCACCTCCATCGTCAGGTCGTGGCGCTTCAACGGCTGGTCGAGACCGCCGACGAACGTGATCGCGGCGTTGTTGACGAGGATGTCGACACCGCCGAAGTGCTCAGCGGTGCGGGCCACCATGGCCACGACCTCGTCCTCGACGGCGAGATTCGTCGGCACCGCGATGGCCTCCGCCCCGGCCTCGCGGACCCGCGCCACCGTGTCGTCAAGCGTGCCCGGTGTGCGCTGAGGAGCGCCGGCCGTGGAGCGGGCCGCGCAGGCGACCGAGCACCCTTCCTTGGCCAACGCCACGGATAGGGCGGCACCGACCCCGCGGCTGGCGCCGGTGACGATCGCGACCTTGCCCCGAAGCTCCATCTACTGAGCGTCGAGTACGGTCTTGGCCGAGCGCAACACGTGCACGGGCATGCCGACGGGCGACGGCTCATTGCGCTTGCGGGCGTTGCGTTTGATGAGCGCCATGATCGCCGCCTGCTTGTAGCGCACGAGGGACCGGAACCAGTGCAGGTCCTTCAGCTCGGTTCCTCTCGCCTCTTCGTAGGCGGCGACCAGCTCTTTGTCGCTCGGCATGCCTTCAGTTGTGCGCCGTCCCAGCTCGGGGTCTGGATTGCACATCATCAGAAACCAGGCGACGTCGACGCGCGGATCGGACCGAGCCCAGATCTCCCAGTCGATGACCGAGACAACCCGCGTCCCCGCCGA
>JAFAUA010000389.1 GCA_019243595.1 Acidimicrobiia bacterium | reverse complement strand
TCACGACGGCGTCGCCGTCGGCCTGCTCGATACATAAGGAGAACCCGATGCCGTACAAGGTCATCCAGTGGGCGACGGGCAACGTCGGCCTCCACGCCCTGCGAGGGATCATCGAGCACCCCGAGCTCGAGCTCGTCGGGCTCCTGGTGCACAGCCCGCAGAAGGCAGGCAAGGACGCGGGGGAGCTCGCCGGCGTGGCGACTGTCGGTGTGAAGGCCACGAACGACGTCGAGGAGATCCTCGCCCTCGACGCCGACGCCGTGTCCTACATGGCGACCGGTGACCTGCGACCGACGGAAGCGGTCGACGACATGGCCCGCATCCTCGAGTCCGGCAAGAACGTGGTGTCGACGTCGGTCGTGCCGCTGATCTACCCCCCGGCCGCCGACAAGGCGTCGGTCGACCGCCTCGAGGCGGCCTGCCGCATGGGCAACGTCTCGTGCTTCACGTCGGGCATCGACCCCGGTTTCGCCAACGATCTTCTGCCGCTGATCCTGACCGGGTTCCACGAGCGGATCGACTCCGTCCGCGTCATGGAGATCCTCAACTACAACACCTACATGCAGCCCGAGGTCATCTTCGAGACCATGGGCTTCGGCAAGCCGATGGACCACACGCCGCTCCTGCTGCTACCCGGCATCCTCACTTCGGCGTGGGGCCCGGTCGTGCACGTCATCGCGGCCGGGCTTGGTGTTGTGGTCGACGAGATCCGCGAGACGTACGAGCAGGTCCCGGCAGATGAGACGTACGAGACACCCGTCGGCACGATCGAGAAGGGCACCGTCGCGGGCCTGAATTTCGAGGTCCAGGGCATCATCGGCGGCGAGCCGCGCATCGTCGTCAACCACGTCACCCGCATGCACGACGACGTGGCGCCCGAGTGGCCGCAGCCCCTCGGCAAGGGCGGCTACCGCGTGATCACGAAGGGCAACCCGAACCTCCAGATCGACTTCCAGATGGAAGGCGAGAGCGGCGACCACAACGAGGCCGGCCTCCTGACAACGGCCATGCGGGTCCTCAACGCCATCCCCGCTGTCTGCGCCGCACCTCCGGGCTTGCTCTCGGTCCTCGATCTCCCGTTGGTCACCGGGCGCGGCCTAATGCGTTAGTCCGCCGGCGGCCGGCTCTGACCGGCCGGGCCTCCGAGCTCGCGGCGCCGCCGCGGGAGTCATCACCACTTCGGTCGGATCGGGTATGGCGGCGCCCCTCGCTATGTCGGCCCGTCCGGCACGCCGGCCGCCGGTTACCGGTTTTCGCGTCGCCAGACGAAGCGGAGGCCGGACCACACATCGTTGATGGCGCAGACCTTGTTGTCGACCAATCCGTGGGGGAGGACGACGTCGCGGAGGAGGTTCTCATCGACGTCGGTTGGGACACCTGAGGACTTCTTGGGCCAGGCGATCCAGAGGCTGCCGTCGGGGAAGATCGATTTGGCGAGGGGGTCGAACCGGCGCTCGAGGTCGGCGGCCTTCGTCGTGAAGAGAACGACGACCTGTGGTTTGCCGCCGGCTCGGCGCTTCACGGTGACGCCGTCGGGGAGGCCCTCGAGCTCGTCCTCGAAGCCGTCGGGGCCGCCGACCAGCACGACCGTGTCGCCGGCGCGGATGCCGAGCTTCTTGGCGAGCGGGGTTCCCGAATACCCGGCGGGCACCTCTCTGTTCTAGGTCTGCAGCAGGAGGTTGTACGGGAACGACGGCTTGTTCGGCAGCGTCAGCTGCCGACCGTTGACCTGGACGGTGGCATGGCCGAGGTTGCCGAGGCGCACCCAGAGGGTTCCGTTGGCGTCGAAGGGCTGGGTCTGGCCGGGCTGGAGCGTGCCCTCGAAGAGCACAGGCCCACCGGCCGCGGCGCGGACCTGCAGCCAGCAGGCGGCGTCGGTCGCCTGGACGACAACGTTGAAGTGACCGGCAGCGGTGGCGTAGGTGGCGAGCGAACCGGTGTCACTCACGGGCGTGGTCGCGACTGCGGCCGGCTGCGACGGCGGTGATGCAGCGCTCGGCGTGGCGGGCGGCGGCGTTGTCGGCTCGGGCTGGGAAGCGGCGGCGGGCTGAGCGCGGGCCGACGGCCGGTGCACCGGCCGGGCGCGCTCGAGGTCCCAGATGCCGACGGCGAGGACGATGAGAAGGACAGCGATCGCCGTGCGTTCGAGTGCCGGTGCCATGCGCTTGATCCGCCCGGGCTTGGGCACCCAGGGGGACGTGGGCTGGCGCAGCGTGGCCAGGCTCGACGGCCGGTGTCCGTTGGCGGGCCGAGAGCGCTGCCGCTCCCGCGGGCGAGAGGTGGGCGGGGGCGGCGGCGGAACGGACCGACCGCGCGGCCGCGGACCGGCGCCGTGGGCAACACGCGCCGCCGCGACCTGGGCTTCGTCCATGCAGCGCCAGAGCTCGAGAGCCAGGCGGTCACCGTCGAGCCGGACGGCCTCGGCGTAGGAGCGGATGTAGCCCCGGGCGTAGACGGGGCTTGGCAGTTGGGTGAGGTCGCCCTGTTCCAGGGCGGCGACGCACTCGAGGGGGATAGCAGTCAGTGCGTGCACGTCGTGCAGCGAGAGCCCCAGATGCTGACGTGCACGCCGGAGTTGCCGACCGAGGTCTTGCGCGCCCACTGGCTACAGCATGACGCATCGACGACCGCTCGCAACCTCGCTTGAGGCGGCGCGAAGGGCGGCGGATACCCTGCGCACCGTGCCGCCGACCGACCGTCGCGTCCAGGTGCCGCCCAACTGCGATCTGACCCTCGGAATGGTCTGCCTCGACAAGAGCGAGCCGGGCCGGACCGTGTGGCGGATGGTCGCCGACGAGCGCTTCGCCAACCCCACGGGCATGGTCCAGGGCGGGTTCCTGGCCGCCTTCGCCGACTCCTCCATGGGCGCCAGTGCCCTCACCTTCGCCCGTGAGCGCAAGGTGTTCGCGGCCAACGCCGAAATGAAGGTGTCATTCCTGAAGCCGGTGCCGGCCGGTTCGACCCTGACGTGCACGGCGTACGTCCTGTCGGGCGGCAACAAGGCGGTGTTCGCCGAGGCCGAGGTCAACGACGCCGACGGGCGCCTGGTGCTCAAGGCCTCGTCGACCTACCTCCTCTGGTCGCGCGACACCTGATGGAAGCCCGCGTCGAGCTGACGCACTGGCTGCCGATCCTGCCCGGCTACCTCTCGCTGCGGCACCTGCGCGGCGCCCAGCTCCTCTGACCTCGCGGGTGACCCGGCGTCTGCCGGCCGCAGCGCTGGCCGTGCTCGCGGTGGCGGCCGTGGTGGTCGCCGCCTGGCCGTCCCCCCGCGGTGCGGGTGACCGGCTTGCGGTCACGGCGCCGGTGTTCGACGCCGCCCGGGTCCCGCGCTTCGTCTCTGACGCGGTGGCCAACGTGCGGCTGGGCCAGCGTCTCGACGCGATCGTCGCGCCGCGCGCCCAGAGCTGTCTCACCGTCGACGAAGGCCGGGGTTCGATGGTGTACAGCCAGCGTCCGGATCTGCCGCTCGTGCCCGCCTCGAATCTGAAGCTGCTCACCGCCACCGCCGTGCTCGACCGCATCGGCGCGGGAGAGCGCTTCCACACCGAGGTGCGCGCCGCGCGTCCACCGGTCAACGGCGTCGTTGCCGGCGACGTGTGGCTGGTCGGCGCCGGCGACCCACTCCTCGCCACGGCGGACTTCGCGGCCCAGGCCGGCTACGAGCACCAGCCGCGAGCTCGCACTGCTCTCGAGGATCTGGCGGCCAACCTGGCTGCCGCAGGCGTCCGCCAGGTGCAGGGCCGGCTCCTCGGCGACGAGTCGCGGTTCGACACCCAACGCGTCGTTCCGACGTGGAGCCCCAGCTATCTGACCAGCGGTGAGATCGGGCCGATGAGCGCGCTCACCGTCAACGACAACGAGGCCCAGTGGGCGCCGAGGGAGGTCCCGGCTCCGGCGCCGGCCGCGAACGCCACGGCTGTGCTCGGCCGCCTTCTGCAGGGCCATGGGATTCAGGTCGGCGGCACGGGCGAGGGGACGGCGCCGCCGAATGCGTCCGCAGTGCTCGGGCATGTGGATTCGGCGCCGGTCGGCGACGAGGTCGGCGTGACGCTGACCCAGAGTGACAACCTGGCGGCCGAGCTGCTGACCAAAGAGCTGGGCCGCCGCTTCGGGGGTGCGGGGACGACGTCTGCGGGCGTGGCTGTGATCCGCAAGACGCTCGACGACCTGCACCTGCCGACAGCTGGTGTCGTCATGGTCGATGGGTCGGGCCTCGACCGGTCTGACCGGGCGACCTGCCAGGTGCTGCTGCGGGCCGTCGAGCGGGACGGTCAGGCCGCCGCCGCCACTCGTCTGCCCGTCGCCGGCGGGAGCGGCACGCTCCTGCACCGGTACAGCGCCGCGCCGCTGAAGGGCCGGTTGTGGGCCAAGACGGGCACGCTGAGCGGCGCGGCGGCCTTCACCGGTTGGGTGTCGACGACCTCGTCGAACCAGCTGGCGTTCTCGTTCGTTGTGAACGGCATCGGCAGCGACGCCGAGGGCAAGGCGCTCGAGGACAAGGTGGCCGCCGCTCTCTACACATACCCCGAGGCGCCCGCGTGGCAGACGCTGACCGGCGACGCGCGCTGACATGAGCGAGCTGCTGCCGATGTTCCCGTTGGGGACGGTGCTGTTTCCGGGCGTCGCCCTGCCCCTGCATGTGTTCGAGCCGCGCTACCGGGCGCTCACGCGGGACTGCCTCGACGGCGACCGCCGCTTCGGCGTCGTCCTCATCGAGCGGGGGAGCGAGGTCGGTGGCGGCGACGTTCGGACGTCGGTGGGCACCTGCGCCCGCATCGTCGAGGCCACGGAACTGCCCGACGGGCGCTGGGTGTTGATCGCCCTCGGCTCCGAACGGGTGTCGGTCGAGCGATGGCTGGCCGACGATCCCTACCCGAGGGCGGAGGTCAACGTGCTGACCGACGCGCCCGCTGGCCCCGACACCGCCGAACAGCGAGCAGAGGTCGAGCGCCTCCTGCGGAAGGCCCTCGCCCTGAAGGCCGAGCTCGGTGAGCCGGCGCCGCCCGCCACCTTCGAACTGGATCCCGACCCCGCCGTCGCCGCCTACCAGGCGGCCGCCCTTTCGCCCCTCGGTCCTCTCGACTGCCAACGCGTCCTCGAGCAGGAAGGCCCCGATCAACGCCTCGCCGTCCTCGCAGTCGCCCTCACCGACGAGGTCGCCGTGCTTGCGCAGCGCGCCTCTTGGGGATAGGAAACCCGCATGGCTGACCGCGGCGGCGACAAGTCGCTCCCCACCCAGATCGGCGAGCTCTGGCGCCTGGTGCTCTCGTACCTCCGCCAGGAGACCGTCGAGCCGGTCAAGAATCTCGGGCGTTTCGTCGCCTTCGGCGTGGCCGGCTCGCTCCTGCTCGGGCTCGGCGTGGGGCTGCTGGTGCTCGCCACCCTGCGCTTCTTCCAGACTGAGACCGGCAGCACGTTCACGGGTCACCTGTCGTGGGTGCCCTACATCATCATGGTCGTCGTGTCGCTGGTGCTGGCCGGGGCGGCGATGGCAGGGTGGAACGCGACCCGCCCGAGCAGCAAGGAGGATCAGGCATGACTGCTACGGCGATGAGTAACGGAGAGATCACCCGGGCCGACATCGAGTCCAAGCTGCGCCAGATCCGCGGCGGGGTCGACGAGGTCGGCGAGTCGGCGCGCAACATCGGCCTCATCGTGGGGGCGGTGGCGGTGGTCGCCGTCGTCGGGACGGTCTTTCTGTTCGGCCGCCGGAAGGGCCGCAAGGAGAAGACCGTCGTCGAGATCCGCCGGGTCTGATGTTCCGCTACCTGCGGCAGCGGTCGATGGCCGCAGGCTTCCTCGGCGAGTCCAAGCTTTGGTTCCGCATCGGTGTGGTCGTGTGGACGGTCCACTTGCTTCGCCGGCTGGCGAACCGCGGCCCCAGGACCGTGTACGAGGCCAAGCTCGAGCCGGGCCAGACCCTCGTGATCTCCGACCTGCGTCCGCTCGAGGCGAAAGGACCAGGGAAGTCCGTCAAACTGGACACGTGAAAATCGTGCTCCGGAATCCCCGGAGAGAGCTCGACATGGCCGGCCCGATGCGCGTGCACGCCCTGCTCGAACGGCTCGAGATCAACCGAGAGGCGGTGCTCGTCATCCGTGGCGACACGCTGGTGACCGGTGACGCGCAGTTGAGCGATGACGACGAGGTGGAGATCCGCCCGGTCGTCTCTGGGGGCGTCGCGTGAAGTGCCGCCGCTGCCGGGGGCCGGCGGTCATCGAGGTGCGCCGTCACAACGCCGGCTTCTGCCGCGACTGCTTCCTTCATCACTGCCGTGAGCAGGTGCGCAAGACCATCGAGGACTTCGACATGTTGCAGCCCGGCGACCGGGTGCTCATCGCCGTCTCCGGTGGGAAGGACTCGCTGGCGCTGTGGGACATCCTGCGCGACCTCGGCCACGACGTCGATGGCCTCTACCTCGGCCTGGGCATCGACGACTACAGCGACGAGTCGGGCAACTACGCCCGCGCCTACGCCGACGCTCGCGGGGCCAAGCTGGTCAAGGTCGACCTGCCGACCGACCTGGGCTTCGACATCCCCACCGGATCGCGCGTCGCCCGGCGCGCGCCGTGCTCGGCGTGCGGGCTCTCCAAGCGCCACCTCTTCAACCAGGCCGCAGTCGACAACGGCTACGACGTCGTGGCCACCGGGCACAACCTCGACGACGAGGCTGCGGTGCTCTTCGGCAACGTGCTGCGCTGGTCCACCGATTACCTGGGTAGGCAGCTGCCGGTGCTGCCCGCCGGCAACGGGTTCGTCCGCAAGGTGAAGCCCCTCGTCCGCCTCGGTGAGCGCGAGACGGCCGCCTACTGCGTGCTGGCCGGGATCGACTACCAGGTCGAGGAGTGCCCGATGGCGGCCGGCAACCGCCACCTCGGCTACAAGGACGCCCTCAACGCCATCGAGGACCAGTCGCCAGGATCGAAGCACGCCTTCTACTTCGGCTTCCTCGAGAAGGCGTCGCCGCTGTTCACGCCCGAGGCGGCGCGCGAGCAGGAGAACCTGCAGCGCTGCGCGCAGTGCGGCACGCCGACCACTGGCGAGGTCTGCGCCTTCTGCCGTCTGGCCGAGCGGGCCCGTCGATAGCCATGGCCGCTTCGGGGCCGCGGCCCTTCGCCGCCGGTGAACGGGCCCTACTCGTCGACTCGAAGGCGCGGCGCTACCTCGTGACGCTTGCCGAAGGCGGCGAGTTCCACACCCATGCCGGCATCACGGCCCACGACGACATCCTCGGTCAGCAGGAGGGGATCACCGTGCGTTCGACTTCGGGCGCCCGTTACACGGTCGTGCGTCCGACGCTCTCTGACTTCGTGCTCAAGATGCCGCGCGGCGCCCAGGTCATCTATCCGAAGGACCTGGGTCCGCTGCTGATGCTGGCCGACATCTTCCCCGGGGCGCGAGTGTTCGAGTCAGGGGTTGGCTCGGGCGCCGTCTCGATGACGCTGCTGCGCGCGGGCGCCGATGTCGTGGGCTACGAGCTGCGTGCCGACTTCGCGGCGAGGGCGCGTCGCAACGTGGAGTCGTTCCTCGGTACTGGGCTGCCGTACCGGATCGAGGAGCGCAGCGCCTACGAAGGCATTGACGAGAGCGACCTCGACCGCGTGGTGCTCGACCTTCCCGAGCCGTGGCAGGTCGTGAAGCACGCCGAGGCCGCCCTCCGCCC
>JAFAUA010000257.1 GCA_019243595.1 Acidimicrobiia bacterium | reverse complement strand
TCGAGCGCGTGAGCGGCTGGGTCGTCCTCCCACTGCTGACACTCGCGGGGCTGGCGATCCACCCGTCGCTGCTCCATCTCGGCAACGCCAGCCGGCTGGCGCTCCTGCTCGCCGTCGGTGCACTCGCCGTGCTCGCCGTCCTCGTGGCGGCCGGCATCAGCCCCAAGCTCGCCGGACGCCTGGCCCAAAACGAGGGCTGGACTCGGTTCATCGGCGCCGTGCACCTCGGCATGGAGCAGTTCCGGCGGGCGCCCGCCGCCGTCGCCGCCGTCCTCGGCGTGAGCCTCGCCTACCAGCTGACCCTCGTGGTCGCGGCCTGGATGATCGGCCACGCCCTTGGCCTCAACATCGGCATCACCGTGCTCCTCGCCTTCATGCCCGCAGTCGCCATGGCCCAGGTGCTGCCGATCTCGATCGGCGGCCTCGGTCTGCGCGAGGGTGCGCTGGTGCTGTTCCTGCATCCTCTCGGCGTGTCCTCGGAGCACGCCATCGCCTTCGGACTGCTGATCTACGGGATGACCCTGCTCGTCAGCCTGCTCGGGGCACCCGCCTTCGCTGTTGGCGCCGGCAAACGACCGGGATCCCCGGCGCCAGCGGCGGCGTGAGTCTTACTGCGCGGTCATCTAGCGCCCAGACCGAGCCCGAGAGCGAGGACGTCCTTCCCGCACCTGTGCGGCGCCGCCAACGCGGCCTGCGCTGGTGGAAGGAGGTGCTGTACGTCCTCGCCTTCTATCTCGTCTACAGCGCCGTCCGGAACAGCCAGGGTTCGGCCACCGTCTCGGCCGCCCATGCGTTGCACAACGCCTTGGACCTCATCCGCATCGAGAAGGCCGTCGGCATCTTCCACGAGCAGGCGATCCAACACGCGGCGATCAGCGTCGGCAAGTTCTTCATCGAGTTCTGGAACATCTTCTACGGCACGTTCCACTTCATCGTCACCGCCTTCGTGCTCATCTACATCTTCCGACGCTTCCCCGAGCGCTACGCCCGCTGGCGGAACACACTGGCGTGCACGACGGCGCTCGCTCTCGTGGGCTTCGCCCTCTATCCCCTGATGCCGCCCCGGCTGCTCGACCTGCACGGCCTGCACTACAGCTTCATCGACACGCTCGAGAAGTTCGAGACCGTGTGGTCCTTCGACTCGGGCACCATGCAGAAGATCTCCAACCAGTACGCGGCGATGCCGAGCCTGCACTTCGCCTGGTCCCTGTGGTGCGCGCTCACGATGACGCCCGTGCTCCGGCGTTGGTGGACGAAGGCGCTCGCCATGCTCTATCCGGCGTGCACGCTGTTCGCCATCGTCGTCACGGCCAACCACTACATCCTCGACGCCGCCGGCGGCGCCGTGTGCCTCGGCATCGGTTATCTGATCGGCGGCCTCTTCACCCGCCGCTGGGAAAAGCGCCCCGCCGCGGAAGCCGCAGCCGCCGCTTAGGTGGGCTCAGTCGTCGCGCGCGTCGCGCGCGACACGAGGATCTTGTCGCCGATGCCCTTGAACGACTTGCCGCGTGCCCGGCCGAACGTCACACCCTGGAGCTCTCCGGCGGCCTTGCGGACGTCGTCGGTCACCAGCACCTCGCCGCCCTTCGCCGACTCGGCGACACGCGCCGCCACGTTGACGACGTGGCCCACGATCTCGTCGTCGGTCACGACCACCTCGCCGAAGTGGATGCCGGCCCGGAGGCGGAGTGGCGCAGGCTCGGCCTCGACCATCTCCAGGCACGCCAGCACCGCCGCGTCCGCGGAAGGGAAGGTGAGGAGGAGCCCGTCGCCGAGGCGCTTGCTGATGTGGCCGCCACGGCTGCGGACGATCGGACCCGTCTGGCGGTAATGGTCGGCCAGCAACTGGCTGGCGGCTCCGTCGCCCTCCCGGGCGGTGTAGGCGGTGAAGCCCTCGATGTCGGTGAACGCCACCGCCAGCCGGGAGGGCATCCCGTCATCCTGGGCATCGTCGCTCGACGACGTGAGCCCCTGGATCGCGCTCAGCCCCAGCTTGCCGAGCAGTGAAGGGCGTTGCTCCACCGAGCGTTCGAGCCACCGCTCGGCGACCTCCATGGGGCCGGCCGTTGACATCTGCTCGGCTTTCGGGTCGTCGAGCCACTCCCGACGCACCAGCCCCAGCTCGGTCATCTCCGACAGCAGCTCGGGATCCTTCTGCAGCATCGCTGCGACGCGCTGGGCCAGCGAGCCCTTCAGCCCGCTCAACGCCTGCCGGCCCGCCTTCTTGGCGTCGTCTCGTGACGGCACGAGCCGAAACTAGCTAGGCCCCCGGTCGGTTCGTGGCCGTGGAGGCGGGTAGTTTCGGTCACACATGTTGCTCGAGCAGATCTCCAGTCCCGCGGACATCAGAGACCTCAGCTACGAGCAGCTCGCCACCCTCGCCAGCGAGATCCGGACGTTCATCGTCAACGCCGTCTCGGTCACCGGCGGGCACCTCGGATCCAACCTGGGCGTGGTCGAGCTGACGTTCGCGATCCACCGGGTCTTCGACTCGCCTCGCGACATCCTGCTGTGGGACACCGGCCACCAGGCCTACGTGCACAAGATCCTCACCGGTCGCCGCGACCGCTTCACCGAGCTCCGCCAGCCCGGTGGCCTCTCGGGCTACCCGTCCCGCGCCGAGTCCGAACACGACTGGGTCGAGAACAGCCACGCGTCCACCATCCTCAGCTACGCCCACGGCGTGGCGACGTCGCTGCATCTGTCGGGCGCCGACGACGACCGCCGCGTCGTGGCCGTGATCGGCGACGGCTCGATGACCGGCGGCATGGCCTACGAAGCGCTGAACAACCTCGGTCACAGCGGGCGCAGGGTCCTCATCGTCCTCAACGACAACGGGCGGTCGTACGCGCCGACGATCTCGCGTCTGTCGAGCGGCGTCACCCGCCTGCGGTCGAACCCGTCCTACGTGCGCCGCCGCGACATGGCCGAGGGCGCGCTGCGCGAGATCCCCGTGGTCGGCGAGTACCTGCAGGCCGGGGTGCAAGGGCTGCGCGCTGCCTTCCGCGAGGTCCTCGAGCCCCGCAACTTCTTCGAAGCTCTGGGCGTGCGCTACGTCGGCCCCGTCAACGGCCACAACATCGCCGAGATGGAGCACGTGCTGCGCCAAGCCGCCGCCTTCGATGGCCCGATCGTCGTCCACATGGTCACGCGGAAAGGCAAGGGCTACCCGTTCGCGGAGGACGACGAGGAGAAGTGTCTGCACGACGCGCCCACGTTCGACCCCGTGACCGGGCCGCCCGAAGGCTGGTCGGCGCCGTCGGGGTACACCCAAGCGTTCTCCGAGGCCCTGCTGTCGGCGGCGGAGCGCGACCCGCGTGTGGTCGCCATCACCGCGGCGATGCCCGGCCCCACGGGCCTCCTGCCGTTCGAAGCCCGGTTCCTCGACCGGTTCTTCGACGTGGGCATCGCCGAGCAACACGCAGTCACCGCCGCGGCGGGCATGGCCATGGGTGGGCTGCGCCCCGTCGTCGCCGTGTACTCGACGTTCCTCACCCGCGCCATGGACCAGGTCACCTACGACGTCGGGCTGCACAAGTTGCCGGTCGTGTTCTGCATCGACCGGGCCGGCATCACCGGGCCCGACGGCGCGTCCCACCACGGCCTGTTCGACATGGCGCTGCTCACCAAGGTTCCCGGGATGACGGTGTTCGCACCGTCATCGGCCCAGGACCTGCGCGTGATGGTCGCCGAAGCGCTCCGCATCAACGACGGGCCCGTCGCCATCCGCTACGCCCGGGGTGCCGCCCGCCAGGTGCCGCCCGAGCAGGTCGGCTCGGGCCTGCATGCCCGGCGAGTGCGTCAGGGCAGCGACGTCTGCATCGTCGGCGTGGGCCGCATGGTGGAGGCGGCCGAGGATGCGGCACTGCTGCTCGAGGACGAGGGCATCACCGCCACCGTGTGGGACGCCCGGGTGATCAAGCCCCTCGACCCCACGATGATCTGCGACGCGGCCGGTCATCCCCTCGTCGTCACCGTCGAGGACGGCGTGCGGCTGGGCGGCGCCGGCACTGCGATCGCCGACGGCGTCGGCGCGCTCGACCCCGAGAAGCCGGCACCTCACGTGCTCGTGCTGGGCACGCCGGACTCGTTCATCGTCCACGGCAACCCGGCACAGATCCACGCTGAGCTTGGTCTCGACGGCCGCGGCATCGCCGCGTCGGTTCTCGCTGTCCTACGATCCGGAGCGGATACTCGGGCGGACCGGTAGTCGAGATCGACGGAGTAGCACTGACATGAAGCGGGTGGCGGCGCTGGCAGCCATCGCAGCCGTAGTTCTGGCGGCGTGTGGTGGCGGTGGCGGCAAGAAGACAGCGGCGAACAAGACCACGACGAGCGTGTCGGACACGAGCACGACCGTCGAGGGGAGTACCACAACGACGGGTGCGGCCGGGGCGACGGCGACCACGAAGAAGGCAGCAACGGCGACGACGTCGGCCGCCAAGGTCAACGGCCAGTCGGCGAGCAACTACACGCCGCCGGCGGGCGCCACACCGGCCAAGCCGTCGCCGTCGGGGACCTACACCTACGACAACCAGGCGACGGGGACCAACACGTTCGGGGCGCCGCCTGCGAAGTCGTCCCTGATCGTCGATCCTCCGCAGGGCACGAAGCAGCACTCGACAAACGACATGGGTTCAAGCGGTAAGACCGAGACCACGCTCGACTTCAGGCCCGAGGGCGTCCACCTCGTCGAGGTGAAGGTGACGGCGCAGGGCCAGAGCTACGACTTCACGGCCAACCCCGCGCCGCTCGCGGCGCCGACGGGCGTGCAGCCCGGTCAGAGCGTGACGTTCGACGTCTCAGACGCCGCCCGCAACACGAGCATCCACGTGCAGATCGACTTCGTGCGCATGGAGACGATCACCATCGGCGGCCAGCCCGTGAACACCATGGTCATCCATCAGGTCGGCACGCTGTCGGGCGGCCTGACTGGGACCCAGACGATGGACGCGTGGGTGTCGCCGCAGTACGACCTGTTCGTCAAGACCCACTCGACGGGCGACGTGCACTCGGGCGTCTTCGAGGCGAAGAGCGACGTCACCTCGACCCTCGAGAAGCCGACCCCGAACTAGGAGGCGCGGCCGAGGAGGACGGACTCGCCGATCAGGCGGGCCATCTCGTCGGGCGGCTGCGGGCGGGCGTAGTAGTAGCCCTGGCCGCTGATGCAGCCGAGTCCAATGAGCTCGGCGGCCTGCTCGGCCGTCTCGATGCCCTCGGCGGTGACCGTGACGTCGAGGCAGGCGGCCATCGTCAGCACCGACTGGACGATCGCCCGGTCGGCGGGGTCGACGCCGAGCCCCTGCACGAAGGACTTGTCGACCTTCAGGGTGGAGATCGGGAAGTGCTTCAGCCAGCTGAGCGACGAGTAGCCGGTGCCGAAGTCGTCGATTGCCAGCGACACACCCATCTGGCGAAGCGCTTCGAACGTCGGGATGGCGGCCTCGGGATCCTCCATGACCACGCTCTCGGTGATCTCGAGCACGAGCGCTCGGGGGTCCAGACCGCTGCGGCCGAGCACGCGCGCCACGTCGCTCACGAGCGTCGGTAGCTGACGACCCGAGACGTTGACGCTCACGCGCGTGGGGGCGCCGATGCCGAAGCGCGTCTTCCACTCCGCGGCTTGGGCGCTCGCCTTCTGCATGACGTAGCGACCGAGGGGGATGATCAGCCCGCTCTCCTCGGCCAGCGGGATGAACTGATCGGGCATCAGCAGGCCACGCGTTGGGTGCTCCCAGCGCACGAGGGCCTCGGCGCCGATGATGCGGCCGCTGCGAAGCGAGACCTCGGGCTGGTAGTGCAGCACGAGCTCGTCGTTCTCGAGCGCCCGCCGCAGGTCGCTCTCGAGGTCGAGGCGGAGGCGCGCCCGGGCGCCCATGCCGACCTCGAAGATCTCATAGCGCGAGCGCCCCCGCTCCTTGGCCCGGTACATCGCCAAGTCTGCGTCCCGCAGCAGGTCCTCGGCGCGGTCCTCGCCGCTCTGGCTCACGGAGATGCCGACACTGGCGCCCACGAACACCTGGTGGCCGCCGAGGTCGATCGGCTGGCGGACGTCGTCGATGATGCGCTGGGCGACCATGCCGGCCTCGAAGTCGTCCTCGACCTCTTCCAACAGCACGGTGAACTCGTCGCCGCTCAGGCGGGCGACAGTGTCCTCGTCGCGCACGGCATTGCGCAGGCGTTGGGCGACGGCGACCAGCAAGTCGTCGCCGACCTCGTGGCCGAGGCTGTCGTTGATGATCTTGAAGCGGTCGAGGTCGACGAACAGCACGCCGATCCGTCGCTGCCGGCGAGCGGCGCGCGCCAGGGCGACCTCGAGGCGGTTCTGGAACATCGCCCGGTTGGGCAGACCGGTGAGGGCATCGTGGTAGGCCTGGCGCGTCAGCTGCTCCTGGAACGCACGACGCTCGGTGATGTCTCGCTGATTGGCGACGATGCCACCGACCGACGGATCGTCGAGCAGGTTGGTGACGCCGACCTCGAGCCACCGCCACTCGCCGTCGCGCCGCAGGCAGCGGACCTCGAGCTGGGCGGGCACGCCCGGCGTTTCGAGCACGCGCTCCAAGATGTCGCGCGCCCGGCGCTGGTCCTCGGGGTGGAGGTAGTCGAAGCCGTTGCCCCCGACGCGTTCCCCGGCGCCGTACCCGAGGACGCGCTCGATGGCGGCGCTGTCGTAGAGAATCACGCCCTCGGCGTCGAGGACCGTGATGATCTCGAAGGCGTTGCGGGCCAACGACTGGAAGCGCTCCTCGCTGCGCCGCAGCGTGTCCTTCTCCCGCTTGATCGCCGAATGCCGCATGTGGCTGAACACGGCGAGCGCGAGGGCGGCGATGGCGAGCACGGCGACGAGGGTGAGGTCGATGAGCGTCCGCCCACTCTGCAGCGGGCCGTAGAAGTCACTCGCCGACTGCTCGGTCATCGACGTCCAGCCACCGATGCCGAGGGGCGCGT
>JAFAUA010000181.1 GCA_019243595.1 Acidimicrobiia bacterium | reverse complement strand
CATCTCGGTGGTGATGGTCTCCGCGAACTCCTGCGACCGGGCCTGGATGCCCTGGGACAGGGCCCGGATCATGTCGGCGCGCTCCTTCGGCGTCGTCTGCGGCCACGGCCCCTCGTCGAAGGCCTTGCGGGCCGCCTCGACGGCGCGATCCATGTCGCTCTCGCTGCCCTCGGGCACGACGCCGACGACCTCTTCGGTCGCCGGGTTGATCACCTCGATCGTCTTGCCGCTGGCCGGCGCCACCCACTCGCCACCGATGTACAGGACGTCGCGCTTCTCCACCCGGGCCTCCAGTGCGTTTTTGAAACCTGTTTCAGTCTAGGACTGGGCGTGGCAAGGTGAACAGGTGGGCACCGACGCGGCCGCAATCGTTGGGCATTTGGCGCATCCCGACCGCCGTCGAGTGCTGGCGGCGCTGATGCTGGGCGCGTCGACCGCGGGCGACGTGAAGCAGGCGACCGATCTGGGGACGCGCGCGGTGATGACGTCGCTGACCCGCCTCGTCGACAGCGAGCTGGTGCTGCACGACGAGGACGATCACTACTGGCTGGTCGAGGAGGCGTTCCGACAGGCGGTGATCGACGCCCGGTCCGCTCCCCCGCGCGAGGACCACGAAGGCGTCTCGGCCGATGCCGCCCGGGTGCTGCGGGCCTTTGTGCACGACGGCCGGCTCGTCTCCATCCCGGCCCACCACGCCAAGCGCCTCGTCGTCCTCGACCTCATCGTCCAGGACTTCGAACCCGGCCATCGCTACTCGGAGCGCAAGGTCAACGCCATGCTCCGCAAGTGGCACGACGACACCGCCGCCCTCCGGCGCTACCTCGTCGACGACGGCCTTCTCGACCGCGAGGCCGGCGAGTACTGGCGAGCCGGCGGCTCGTTCGACGTCTCTAGCTAAGGGGCGACCGAGCCCCAGTCGGCGAAGCCGCTCGGGTCGTGACGGCCGAAGGTGCCGTGCTCGAACATGCCCCAGCCCTCGGCGCCGTTGCAGGTGGCCCGGGCCACGTGGTCGATGACGCCGAAGGGGGTGCGGGCGACGATGTCGGGTTCGGTGAGGTCGTAGACCTTGCCTTCGGCGAAGTTCTCGCCCTTCCACTGGCCGTGGCCCCAGTCGGGGTCGCCGCCGTAGCCGGCGCCGACGTGCAGAGGGACGAAGCCGAGCGTGTCGACCTCGAGGGTGATCGGCTTGCCGCCGCGCTCGGTCAGGTGGATGGTGGCGTGCTCGGGATGGCGGGTCCCGGACTTGTACCGGATGTGGACTTCGGGCCAGCCCAGCTGCTCCTTGCGCCCGTCGGCCCACACGCGCGTGGCGTCGTTGAGGATGCGGAAGCCGTCGGGCTGCTCCTGGACGATGACGATGATCGAGTAGTCGTCGAAGCGCATCGGCACGTACAGCCACCAGAAGCCGTCGATGGCGGCGCCCTTGCCCGCCGGCTCCGCCTCGCCGACCGGACGGATGCCCCACGACCGGTCGCGCGTACCGAGCCACACGTTCGGGTCGACGGTCAGCGTCTCGCCGCCGACGCGCAGCTCGCCGCTCCACGAGCCGACCTGGGCGAACCGCGACGCGTCGATGATCGCCCGCACGCCGTCGGAGCGCATGACATGGCCCTGCTCCTGCACGGCCGGGAACGAGCCGTCCCACGTGAGGTCGAAGCCGATGCCGTGCTCGTCGCCATCACACACCAACCGCAGCTTCTGCAGCGGCTCCAACACCTCGATGCGGTACGGGCCGACACTCTGGTCGAGGCGGTCTTCGTGCAGGGCGTCGGAGAAGTGCACGGCGTACTGGCGGTCGCCGCGGCGCACCGTGGCATACGCGTCCTTGACACCGAGGTTCGGATACACGCCGTAGCCGGTGATGAGAAACACGTCGCCTGTGCGGTCGTGGGCGTTGAGGTAGGCGCGGTCGTAGAAGTTGCGGTCGCTCGTGCCGACGTACTGCAGCGACAGCGGCACCTGATGGATGGGGAACTCGTCGAGGGGGACGGGCATGGGGCTCCTCAGTTCCTCAGATCTCGGACAGCAGCTGCTCGACGGCCGGGCGGTGGCGGATGAAGTCGTCGATGTCGTCGGGCATCTGCTCGGTGCCGAAGTGGACAGCGCGCAGGCCGGTGCGGACGAACACGATGCACCACTGCACAGCGGCGAACGTCAGGTAGAAGCCGAGGTCCCGAGGCGCGTGGCCGGTCAGGGACTCGTAGGTCCGGGCCACGTCCTCGGCCTGGAGGAAGTGCGGCATGCCGCCGAGCTCGAACATCGACGCCAACGTCTCGAAGACGCCGTGCGAATAGACGAGCCACGCCAGGTCGAGCTCGCGAGGCCCGAGCGCCGCCATCTCCCAGTCGAGCACCGCGCACGGCCGGAAGTCCTTGTACATCACGTTGCCGATGCGCGAGTCGCCCCAGCTCACGACAGTGGGCCCCGGGTCGGCGGGCAGATGGGTGTCGAGCCACGAGAAGAGACGCTCGACGAGGCTGGACCGGTGGCCCTCGCGCGCGTACTCATACCAGGCCTTGGCGTGGTTGATCACTCGCTCGAGGTGGGTCGATCCCGGGTCGTTGAGGTTGAGGAAGGCGAACCGCTCGTCGGCGCCGGCGATGCCGTGCAGCTGGGCGAGCACGCCGACGGTGGCGTCTTGCAGCGTGCGCTGCTCCTCGGGCGACGCGTCGTAGAGCCAGTTGTCGCCGAAGCTGTACGGCATCACGTCCGGCGGGACGATGCCGTCGACGCGTTCCATCACGAACAGGGGCACACCGGTGGCCCTGCCTTGGGCGTCGGACCACCAGACCTTCGGCACGGGGACCGACGACAGCTCGCCGACCAGGCGGATGACCTCGAACTGGCGCTCGAGGTCGTAGCTCGGGAACACCGGCACATCGGTGGGATCGGGCGCCACGCGGGCTACGAGGTCCTCACGCTGCGGGTCGCCGTCTTCGGTCCACTCGGCGGTGAACAGGATGGTCTCGCTCGACATCCCGTTGGCCGACGTGGCCTCCAGCTCGGGGATCTTGACGTCGGCCCCAGCAGGGAGGAGACCGCCGAGCCAGGACTCCAATCGGGGCCGCAAGTGGGCAGGGTCGCGGCTCGACCGGTGCATGTCGACCTCCGGCGGACCGACCGGCTCCCCCATGAGCGCGTCAGGATAGGGGTCCTGTGAATCCTGCGCCCGATCCGTTCGCACCAGCCACCCTCGGCCCGCTCACCCTTCGCAACCGCATCGTCAAGGCAGCCACCTTCGAAGGCGCGACCCGGGAGCACGTCGTCAGCGACCGGCTCATCGAGTTCCATCGCAAGGTCGCGGCCGGCGGCGTGGGGCTCACCACCGTCGCCTACTGCGCCGTTTCTCCCGATGGCTGCGGGACGCCGAACGAGATCATCCTCAGTCCCGAGGCCGTGCCCGGACTCCAACAGCTGGCCGACGTCGTGCACGCCGAGGGCGCCGCGGTCGCCGCCCAGATCGGCCACGCCGGAGCCGTCGCGGCGGCCACCGGTCACCGCGGCTTGTCGCCATCGCCCGTGTTCAGCCCGCTGGCGATGAAGCGCACGCGCGCCGTCACGACCGACGACATCGCCCGCATCACCGAGGACTTCGGGCGCGCCGCCCGCGTCGTCGCCGACGGCGGTTTCGACGCCGTCGAGGTCCATCTCGGCCACGGCTACCTGCCCAGCGAGTTCCTCAGCCCCAAGATCAACAAGCGCACCGACGAGTGGGGCGGCTCAATCGAGAACAGAGCCCGGTTCCCCCGCCAGATCGTGCAGGCCGTGCGCGATGCCGTCGGCGACCGACTGGCGGTCACGGCCAAGCTGAACATGGCCGACGGCGTGCCCGGCGGGCTCTGGGTCGACGAGAGCGTCGAGGTCGCCGCCATGCTGCAGGCCGACGGCTGCCTCGACGCCATCGAGCTCACCGGCGGAAGCTCGCTCCAGAACCCCATGTACCTGTTCCGGGGCGAGGCGCCGATCCACGAGATGGCCGACACCATGCCCGGCGTGCTCGGCCTCGGCATGCGCCTGTTCGGCAAGCGCTTCCTACCGGAGTACCCCTTCGAAGAGGCCTACTTCCTGCCCTACGCCCGCCAGTTCCGCGACGCGCTGACGATGCCGCTGATCCTCCTCGGCGGCATCAACCGCGTCGACACCATCCACCGGGCCATGGAAGAAGGCTTCGAGTTCGTCGCCATGGGCCGCGCCCTCCTGCGCGAACCCGACCTGGTCAACAAGCTCCAGTCGGGCACCTCACAGGAAGGCCTCTGCATCCATTGCAACAAGTGCATGCCAACGATCTACAGAGGCACCCACTGCGTCCTAGTCGACTAACAGGGACTAGGCGTCCGCGAGCTCGCGGTTGAGGCGCTCGGTGACCTCGATGTACTCCTCGATCATCTCGTAGATGACTTCCTTCGCCGTGCGCACCTTGTTCATACGGCTGACGATCTGACCAACGGGCATGCCGAGAAGCTCGCGGTTGCCGGCGGCCGTGATGCGGCGGGTGGCGTAGGACCACAGGATGAACTGCAGCGGCATCGGGAGGGGCTTGGGGGCCTCGGGTGCTTCCCAGGCCTCGGTCCACGCCGTGCGCAGCTGACGAGCGGGCTTGCCGGTCATCGACCTCGACCGCACGGTGTCCGTGGACGTGGCGGCCAGCAACTTCTCCATGATCGGGGGCTGCATGTCGGACTCGGCGACGGTCAGCCACACCGAACCCGTCCACACACCTTCGGCGCCCAGCGCCATGGCGGCCGCCATCTGCCGGCCACTGCCGATCCCGCCCGCCGCCAGAACCGGCGTCGGAGCGATGGCGTCGACCACGTCGGGCACGAGCACCATGCTCGCCACCTCGCCGGTGTGGCCGCCGGCTTCGTAGCCCTGGGCGATGATCATGTCGACGCCGGTCTGTACGTCGCGGATGGCCTGCTCCTTGCGGCCGATGAGCGCCGCCACCTTCACGTCCTGGGCGTGGGCGCGCTCGATCGCCTCCGGCGGGGGCGGACCGAGTGCCGAGGCCAGCAGCTTGATCGGGTGGGCCAGGGCGATGTCGATCAGGGGCGCGCCGGTGAGCTCTGTCCACCCCAGCACGCCTTGATCCAGGGGCGAGCCGCCGTTCCCACTCGCCGGCTGGTCGGGCTCGTCGGGCACGCCGTGGTCGGCCAGGATCTTGTGGACGTACTCCCAGTGCTCGTCGGTGATCAGGCCGTGCAAGGTGTCGGCCAACGACTTCTCGTCGGACAGACCCATCTCCCGGTCGGCGCTCTTGACCGGGATGACGACGTCAACGCCGTAGGGCTTGCCGTCGACGTGGTCGTCGATCCACTTCAGCTCGAGCTCCAACTGCTCCGGCGAGAAGGCCAGGGCGCCGAGGACGCCCATGCCGCCCGCGCGGCTGACGGCAGCGGCCACGTCGCGGCAGTGGGTGAAGGCGAAGATCGGGAACTCGATCCCGAACATCTCGCAGAGCCGGTTCTGCATATCTGACGCCCTTTCAGAAGCCTGGCGTCAACCTACCTGTTGGGCGTTCCGCCACGCCTGCTTGAGATGCTCGAAACCATCGCTCTGCGCGACGTGGCCCTTGATGACGGGATTTCCCGCGAGTTGGACCGCGATGGCCCACAGGTCGGCGATCGTCTTCTGCGCGACCGCGCTGTTCGGCACCTTGTTGAGTTGGTCGACCGCCTGCTTCACCGCGTCGAAGAACGCCGACCCGTTCGGATACGACAGCGCCGTTCCCCCGCGTTCCAGAGCGACGGGTCCAGCGCTCGGCCCAGCCTGCCGCCGAGCGTGCCGAGGTCGGTCGTTCTGAACGTGGACGCCGCGCCGACGCGCGATGCCGTCCCGACAGTCGCCCCCAAGGCGCCAATCAGGACGATGCACACTGCCCCCGCAATCGTGACTGCCCACGACCTTCTGACCACCGGCATCGCCTTCCGCGAATCCGGCAGCAGCGCTCACACGATCGACAGAACTAGCCCGATTCTTGACCGCCGATCAGGCGCTCAGGAACGCGTCCAGAAGGCGGGCCAGCTCGACCGGCTGGTCGCCCTGGATGCTGTGGCCCGCGCCCTCGACGGTGACGACTTCGGCGTCGGGCTTGCGGCGTTTGACCTCGGCGATGTCGTCGTCGGAGACGACGCCCGAGAGCCCGCCGCGCAGAAGCAGCATCGGCGCCTTGATGCGTCCGACGTCGTCCCACAAGTCGACGAAGGCGACCGCGGGGCGCTCGATCTCCTTCCACGCACGCACCGGGTCGTAGCGCCAGGTCCACGAGCCGTCGTCGAGCTCCTTGGCGTTGTGGAGCACGCCCCGGCGCAGCGACGAGACCGTGCGCGTGGGATTGAACTGCACGGTGCGGTCGAGGATCTCGTCGAAGGACTCGAAGCGCTCGGGCCCGGAGAGGAAGGCGATGATCGGCTCGGCCTTGGTCTCGTCGACGCCGGGGGTGACGTCGACGATCGCCAGCTTCGGCACGAGCTCGGGGAACTCGGCGGCGACGCGCATGGCGGTCATTCCGCCCAGCGACATGCCGACGAGCAGCTGGGCGCCCGGCGCGAGAGCGCGCATCGCGGTCGCCACGGCCGGCGCACTCGTCAGCGGCGAATAGTCATGGTCGTCGCGCCAGTCGGAGTGCCCGTGACCGGGAAGGTCGATGGCGACCAACGGCTTGGCCAACGCCAAGGCAACCGTGTCCCAGGTGTGCGCGTTCTGGCCGCCGCCGTGGAGGAGGACGATCTCGGGCGGGCCATCGCCCCACACGAGGGCGCTGAGGTGCTGGCCTCCGCCGACGTCGACCGATTCCCGCCGAACGTTCGGCGGACCCGACCACGGCAGGCCCACCTCGGTGGCGTTGTCCTCGAACATGGAGAACTCGTCGTAGGCCGCGGCAGCGCTCACAGCGCGCAGCGTAGGGTCACACGCCGATGACGACCACCGCCTTCGAGAACTACGACGAGAAGATCGCCGCTGGGCTGCAGCGGGCCCACGAGCAGGAGGGCGGTCTTCCCGGGTTCCTCGGTATTCGCCTCGCCGAGTACTGGGCGGGCGGGATGCGGTTCGAGGTCGAGGTGCGCGACGAGCTGCTGACACCGTTCAAGAACCTGCATGGCGGCGTGCTGTCGGCGACCGTCGACCATGCCCTGGGCACGGTCTGTTACCCGGTGATGCCCAAGGGCGCGTGGGCGGCGACGACCGAGTTCAAGCTCAACCTGCTGGCGCCGGTGACCGGCGGCACCCTGTCGACGAGCGCCCAGATCATCTCGTTGACCAAACGCACCGCCGTCGTGCGCATCGAGGTCACCAACGAGGACCGCCTGGTCTGCGCCGCCCAGGGGACGGTGCTGATCATGCTCCCGAAGAGCTGACACATTCGGACTGACTAAGCGGGGATCGCCAGCTCCAGACGGCGGCGTTCCAGCTCGCGCTTGAGGGCCGCCCGCTCCGACGCCGAGCCCTCCTGCTCGAGCACCCGTTGGGCCGCGTCCAACACCATGCGCTGGAAGTTGTAGGTCATCAAGGCCGTCGTCGCGTGCATCATCAGACGCAGGGCGGCGACCATGCGCTCGGCCTCCTCACGGTGCGGCAAGCCCGCCTCGACCAGCGGCAGGCGGGCGTACTTCATGAA
>JAFAUA010000134.1 GCA_019243595.1 Acidimicrobiia bacterium | reverse complement strand
GGTGCAGGTCGTCGAGGAGCTCGGGCTGGGCGAGGAGATCGCGGTGGCGGCGCTGGCCAAGCGCTTCGAGGAGGTCTACGTGCCGGGAGAGGCCGACCCGATCCGCATCCCGCGCCAGTCCGAGGCCCTGTACCTCCTCCAGCGGGTCCGCGACGAGGCCCACCGCTTCGCCATCACCTATCACCGTGAGCTGCGCGGCAAGCGCATGACCAAGAGCGCCATCGACGACGTCCCGGGCCTCGGCCCCGGGCGCAAGAAGCGGCTCTTGAAGGAGATGGGTGGCATCACGGCGGTGAAGAACGCCGGCCTCGAGGAGCTGGAGGCGCTGTCGTGGCTGCCCGAGAAGGTGGCCCACGCCCTGTACGCCAAGCTCCACGGACCGCTCGAGTGACAGAGCACGTCAAATGACAGAGCGCGAATGGGAAACGCACGCCTCGTGGTGGCAGGAGGGCTTCACCGAGGGCGCCGACCCCGAGTACGAGGAGCAGATCCTCCCGCTGGCCGCGGCCCACCTTGCCGGCGCGACACGTGTCCTCGATGTCGGGTGCGGTGAGGGCCAGGTCTCACGGTTGGCGGCCGGCATCGGCGCCGAGCGCGTCGTCGGCGTCGACCCCACCTGGGCGCAACTCACCGTGGCGCGGGACCGGGGCGGATCACCCGTCTACGGCCAGGCGGACGCGGCCGCCTTGCCGTTCGCCGACGCATCGTTCGACGCCGTCGTCGCCTGTCTGGTGTTCGAGCACATCGACGCCGTCGACGAGGCGCTGGCCGAGGTTGGCCGGGTCCTCAACAAGGGTGGCCGCTTCCTCTTCTTCCTCAACCACCCGCTGCTGCAGACGCCCGGCAGCGGCTGGATCGACGACCGCATCCTCGAGGAGCAGTACTGGCGGATAGGGCCCTACCTCGTCGAGGACCGCTCGCTCGAGGAGGTCGAGAAGGACGTGCTGATCCCGTTCGTCCACCGGCCGCTCTCGCGATACGTCAACGCGATGGCGGCGGCCGGCCTGTTCATCGAGCGCATGGAGGAACCCGCCCCGCCGCCGGGCTTTCTCGAACGGGCCGAGGAGTACAGGGAGGCGGCGACGATCCCGCGCCTCCTCTTCCTACGGGCGGTCAAGCCGTAGCCTTGGTGTAGTCGATGACCGAATTCCTGCTCATCACCGGGCTGTCAGGCGCAGGGCGCTCCAACGCCGCCAACACCTTCGAGGACCTCGGCTGGTTCGTCATCGACAACCTTCCGCCCGCGCTGATCGGCAAGGTTGCCGACCTCGTGCGGGCGCCCGGGTCGACCACCGAGCGGATCGCGTTGGTGGTAGGCACCGGCCCCCTGCTCGAATACCTCGACGCCCTGCCGGAGGCGCTCGAAACCCTCCGCGCCACCGGGTCCCGCGTGCGCATCCTGTTCCTCGAGGCGTCCGACGAGGTGCTGATCCGCCGCTACGAGAACACCCGCCGCCCCCATCCACTGCCGGCCGACCGGGTGTCCGAAGCCATCGCGCAGGAACGCGAGGCGCTCGACGAGGTGAAGGCCCAGGCCGACGTCGTCGTCGATACCACCGAGCTCAACGTCCACCAGCTGCGCGACCGGCTGCTGGAGATCTTCTCGCGCGACGCCGAGCACGACCTGCAGACCAACGTCGTCTCCTTCGGGTTCAAATTCGGCGTGCCCCTCGACGTCGACATGGTTTTCGACTGCCGGTTCCTGCCCAACCCCCACTGGGTCGACGAGCTCCGTCCTCAGACCGGGCTCGACGACGCCGTCCGCGACTACGTCCTGGACCAGCCCGAGAGCGGCGAGTTTCTCGAGAAGCTCGACGACCTTCTCGGTCTGCTGCTGCCGGCGTTCGTCAAGGAGGGCAAGTCGTACCTGTCGATCGCCGTCGGCTGCACCGGCGGCCGCCACCGGTCGGTGGTGATCGCCGAGGAGCTCGCCAAGCTCCTCGCCAAGCGCGGCGTCGAGCCCACCGTGCAGCACCGGGACGTGAGCCGCTAGTGGAAGGACCCGCAGTCGTCGCCCTCGGGGGCGGCCACGGCCTGTCGACGACGCTGCGGGCGGCGAAGTCCTACGCAGGCCACATCACGGCGATCGTCTCGGTCGCCGACGACGGCGGGTCCAGCGGCCGGCTGCGCTCGGCGTTCGGGATCCCGGCCCCCGGCGACCTTCGGCGCTGTCTCGTGGCGCTCGCCGACAACGCCCTGTGGACCAAGGTCTTCGAGCACCGTTTCAACACCGGCGAGCTGCAAGGCCACGCTTTCGGGAACCTGGTCATCGCCGCCCTTGCCGACTACACCGGCGACTTCGAGGTCGCCCTCTACGAGACCGGGCAGCTGCTGGGTCTGCAGCACACGGTGTTCCCCGCGACCCGCGAACCCGTGGTGCTCAAGGCCGAGGTCGAAGGCGTCTCGGTCGAGGGTCAGGTGGCGGTATCCAACGCCGGCCGCATCTCGGGCGTGTCGGTGATCCCGCCCGACGCCCGCACGCCGGAGGGCGCCCTCGACGCCATTGCCACCGCCGACCAGATCGTCATCGGCCCGGGGTCCCTGTTCACGAGCGTCCTCGCCGTCGTCGCCGTGCCCGCCATCCGGGACGCCATCGCCGCCGCTTCGGGCCGCAAGGTCTACGTCTGCAACCTGGGACCCCAGATCCCCGAGACCGCCGACTACGACGTGGCCGGCCACGTCGGCGCCCTGGCCGCCCACGGCGTCAACGTCGACCTCTGTCTGTGTCACCCGGGCGCCCTGCCGATGGGCGACATTGACGTCGCCTGCGTCGAGGAGCCGATCGCAGCGGCCGACCTTTCCGAGCATGACCCGACGCTTCTCGGGCAGGCTCTTTCCCGGCTCATCTAGGTAGGGTCGAGGTATCGGATACAGGAGGCTCGAGTTCACATGGCAGTACGGGTTGGCATCAACGGCTTCGGTCGCATCGGACGCAACTTCTACCGGGCGGCGAGGAAGGCGGGAGCCGACATCGACCTCGTCGCCGTCAACGACCTGACGTCGCCCGAGATCAACGCCCACCTGCTGAAGTTCGACTCGACCCACGGCAAGCTCGAAGAAGAGGTCAAGGTCACCGGCGACGGCATCGCCGTCGGCAACGACTCGTTCAAGGTGCTGTCCGAGCGTGACCCGAAGGCGCTGCCGTGGGGCGACCTCGGCGTCGACGTCGTCGTCGAGTCCACCGGCATCTTCA
>JAFAUA010000122.1 GCA_019243595.1 Acidimicrobiia bacterium | reverse complement strand
GGACACGCTGAAGCGCATGACCGAGGTCATCGCCGACGTCGCGCCCGACCACCCCCGCGGCGTCCTCACCGGTCCCAACCTGGCCAAGGAGGTCATGGCCGGGTGGCCGGCGGCGAGCGTCGTGGCCATCGACGACGACGACATCGCCCATGAGCTGCAGGGCCTGTTCAGCACCGAGGCATTTCGCGTCTACACCAACCCCGACGTTGTGGGCTGCGAGGTCGGCGGCGCGTTGAAGAATGTGATCGCCATCGCGGCCGGCATCGCCGACGGCATGGGATTCGGCGACAACACGCGGGCGGCACTCATCACTCGTGGCCTCCACGAGCTGACCCGGCTGGGTGTGGCCCTCGGCGGCGAGCCACTGACCTTCGCCGGCCTGGCGGGCATGGGCGACCTGGTCGCCACGTGCATCAGCCGGCAAAGCCGCAACCGCCACGTCGGCGAGGCGCTGGGCCAGGGTCAGACGATCGACGAGATCATCGCCGCGATGAATATGGTGGCCGAGGGCGTGAAGTCGTCCAAGGCGGTGCTCGACCTCTCGATCCGCGTCGGCGTCGAGATGCCGATTGCCGAGCAGGTCGTCGGCGTGCTGTACGACGGCAAGCAGGCCAGCGAGATCGTCCCCGCTCTGATGCAACGCGAAGCCAAGCCCGAGCTCCACGGCATCAGATGATTCGCCTCGGGAGCTAGCAGTTGGGCGTCCGAACCTGGCTGTTGCGCAGGGCCATGGGGCGGATGCGCATCAGCGACGACATCGTCCGTCATCTCTCGACGTTCCAGCGTCTCGGTGAGACCGTCGAGGTCCAACTCCCGACCGAGGTGCTCCCCGTTGGCGCGCGCACCGTGTTCCGGGCGCTGCGCACCCGGGCCGCCGCCCAGCTCGGTCCGGACTGGGTCTGGCCCTTCTGGCTCGAGCGCCAGCTCGACCCGCGGTCGCCCGCGTTCGTGCCCCGCGGTCACATCCCGACCCTCGCCAACCTCACCAACCGCAACTGGACGATGGTTGGCAACGTCGGTTCGCCGTGGGAGGCGATCGTCGACTCGCGCGGGCTGGTCACCCCGTGGTTCGACGGCTGGTCGCTCGACTGGTGGGTCGGCGCCGACGACCGGTGGCACTTCCCGTCGCGCGAGGTGAGCGTCCGCCAGCGGTTGGTCGACAACACGCCCGTCGTCGAGACGGCGATGCGCGTCCCGGGCGGGGACGCCGTGCAGCGCGTCTACGCCGTGCAGGGCGCCGAGGAGCTGGCGGTTGTCGAGTTCGAGAACGCGTCGAACCTGCCATTCGCCCTCGCTCTCGCGGTTCGGCCCTACAACCCCGAAGGTCTGGCCGTGGTCGAGCGCGTCGAACTGGTGGACCGAACGGTCACCGTCGACGGCCGGCCGGCCGTGCTCTTCCCGACCGACCCCGCCCTCGTTGCCGGCTCGACGTTCCACGACGGCGATTCGATGCGGATCGTCACCGACGGCCGTGCCGACAAGGTGCTTCCCGATCTGCGCTGCGAAGCCGGGCTGGCCCAGGCGGCGTTCCTCTTTCCGCTCGCTCACCGGGCCACCCTGCGTGTCGCCTTACCTCTGGTCTCTGAACGCCGTACGCGGCGGCGCCGCCTGACTCGACGGCGCGTCGAGCGGATACCGGAGCTGCCACCGTCGTTGCCGTCGTCGGAGTCCGTGGCCCGGGCCTGGCAGACGCAGACACGGCGAGGCATGCGACTCGAGCTTCCTGATCAGTCGCTCGTCGATGCCGTCGAAGCGAACCGCCGCTACATGCTGCTGTTCCACGACGGCGCCGACATCACGCCTGGTCCCTCGACGTACCACCGGTTCTGGTTCCGCGATGCCGCCTACATGCTGGCGGCCATGGACCGCTTCGGGCTTCACACCGAGGTCGCCGAGGTTCTGCGTTCCTATCCCGAGCGCCAGCACGTCGACGGCTACTTCTTCAGCCAGCGCCAGGAATGGGACTCCAACGGCGCCGCCATCTGGGCCCTCGCCGAGCATTGGCGTCTGACGCGCGATGAAGAGGTGCTGCAGGCGACGATCCAGTCAGTGTCCCGCGGGGTGCGCTGGATCGAACGCAAGCGCCACTCGAAGCGCCGCCGTCGCGACGAGACCCTCGTGGGTCTCATGCCCGCCAGCATCTCGGCCGAGCACCTCGGTCCGTTCGACTACTACTACTGGGACGACTTCTGGTCGCTGCGTGGGCTACTCGACGGCGCCGACCTCCTCGCCGTCACCGGCGACGAACGGGCTGCCGGCCGGGCGCGGGAGTGGGCCCACGAGCTGGCTGCCGACCTCGATAGATCGCTCTCACTCGTGGCCGAACAGCTCGAGACGCGGGCCATTCCCGCCGGGCCCAGGCGCCGGCCGGACCCGGCGATGATCGGGTCGCTGGTTGCGTGCGCGCCGCTCGGCCTGCGTCCCGCCGACGATCCCGCGATCGTGGCCACCGTCGACGCCGTGCGCGAGTTCTGCGAAGGCGACGCGTTCTTCCAGAGCATCGCCCACACCGGCCTCGGGACGTACCTCACGCTCCAGCTGGCGTTCGTCGAGCTGGAGCAGGGCGACCGGCGGGCCCTCGACCGGCTGCGTTGGATGCTGTCGGCCGCGACCGCGACCTACACCTGGCCCGAGGCCATCCATCCGCAGCTGGGCGGGGGCTGCATGGGCGACGGCCATCACGGTTGGGCAGCGGCCGACTTCCTGTCGTTCGTTCGCAATCTGCTGGTGCGCGAAGTCGCCGGCGGACTGGCGGTGCTGTCCTTGTTGCCCGACGAATGGGTAGGCCATTCCGTTGAAGTGCACGACGCTCCGACTCATCACGGGCTGTTCTCCTTCGCCGTCCGTTGGCACGGCGACCGCCCGGCGCTGCTGTGGGAGCTCAAGCCCCATCCCGGCGCCGCCCCGGTCACGTTGACCGCTCCGGGCCTCGACCCGACATGGTCGACCTCGGACGCGCGCGGCGAGGCGCTTCTCTCACCGGTCGCCGGCACCTCGGAAATGAGGTCGTTCGGATGACGCTTCGAGAGTTTCTGCATGCGCAGGGCGTGCCAGAGGAGGAAATAGCGGCAGCCGAGGAGCAGGGCGCCGACGCCGTGCAGCTGCTGGCCATCGACCGCATCCTCATACCGGGGGAGCAGCGCTACACCCGGGCCGAGCTGGTCGAGCAGGTGGGATTCGACCTCGACGAAGCCCGTCGCTACTGGCGGGCCCTCGGCTTCCCCGACACCGCCGACGACGATCGCGTCTTCACGGATAGCGACGTCGAAGCCCTGCGCACACTCAAGGCGCTGATCGACCAGGGCGTGGTCGACCCCGAGGTCGCGTTGCAGCTGGCGCGCGTGTTCGGCCAGTCGCTGTCACGCATGGCCGACTCCCAGATGGCGACCCTGCGCGCCCGCGTGGAGGAGCCGCTGCGCAACGCGGGCGCCAGCGAGCAGGAACTGGCCGAGTCGGTCACCGCGGTGACGGCGGCCATTCTGCCGACGATCGAGGGATTCGTCACCTACCTCTGGCGGCGCCACGTGGCGGCCGCCGCCCAGCGGCAGCTGTTCATCGGCGCCGAGTCGGGACACGAGACGGCAACCGTCGGGTTCGCCGACATGGTCGGTTTCACCGCCATCAGCCAGCAGTTCGACGAGCACGAGCTGGCGGCGACCGTGGACCGCTTCGAGAACATCGCCTACGACACTGTCGCCGAGCACGGCGGCCGCGTCGTGAAGATGATCGGCGACGAGGTGATGTTCGTGACCGACGACCCAGCGTCGGGCGCGCTCATCGCCATGACGTTGGCCGAGGTCTACGGCGACGACGAGAACCTTCCCGACGTGCGGGTCGGGCTGGCGACGGGTCCGGTGCTGCCCCGGGAGGGTGACTACTTCGGCCCCGCGGTCAACCGGGCCAGCCGCATCGTCAACATCGCCTACGCCGGCAGTGCCGTCGTCTCCGACGAGGTCCACGAGGCGCTCGAGGGCGACGATCGGTTCGGCTGGAAGCCCCTGCGCCCCCGCCGCCTCAAGGGCATCGGGTGGACGCCGATGTGGGTTCTCGCCCGCCCGGGCGAAGGGTCATCTCGAACCGGCCTCCCCGCCGAAGTCGCCCGCCGCATGCGCTCCCGCCGTGAGCGGCGCCAGGCGAAGGAAGACGAAGAAGAGTCCTAGCGGGTGAACGCCAGGAGGTCGCGGCGGAGGGTCACGCTGCGGCCGCGAGTTGGCTCCGGCAGGGCGCGGAGGCCGTCGATCACCGGCTGCACGACCTCGTTCCAGGTCTGCTCGTCGAGGTCCCAGATCCAGGAGAACGAGCGCTTCTCGATGACGTCGGCGAAGTCGGCCGGCGTCGAGCTGTGCGTCTCCACCAACTCTTTGTAAGCGAGACGCTCGAGGCCCGCGGCGTGCGCCCACGCAGCGACCGCCTCGGCGTTGTCGGGCCGGTCCGTGCGGATGTGGTCGAGCGTGGCGCTGTACTCGGTCATGTCGCCGGCGTCGCCCGTACGCGGGTGGCCGGCGATGACGACCAGCCGGCTGCCAGGTCGGAGAACCCGGGCACACTCGGCGATGACGGCGGCCGGGTCGGCGACGACATGGAGGACCCAGACGAGGTAGGCGCCGTCGACACTCGCGGTCGGCACGGGAAGGGCGTGGGCGTCGGCACGAGCGACGCGAGATCCGAGGCGCTCGTGGGCCCGCGCCAGCATCTCCGCCGCGACGTCGACGCCGACGACAGGACGGCCGAGCCTCCCGAGCCCGGCAGCGACGATCCCGGTGCCCACTCCGACCTCGAGGACGCGCTCGGCGTCGCCGAGGTACGGGTCGATATCGGCGGCGAGGGTGTCGCCGCGCTGCTCGCCGCCCCGGGTCTCGTCGTAGCGGTCTGCGATGCGGTCGAAGGAGATGCTCTCCTTCATGCAGAGGGCTGGATGCGAAACACCGGATGATCCGGGGCGATGCGGCGCACGTCTTCCTCGGGTGAGTCGCTGCTGACCCCGTCGAAGAAGACGCCGACTTCCGCCTTCCACCGCTTCAGGTAGGCGCGCAGGAGCGGCG
>JAFAUA010000046.1 GCA_019243595.1 Acidimicrobiia bacterium | reverse complement strand
GGCACCGCTTCCCTCGGCGTCAGCAGCTTCTCCATCGATGGCACCGATCCCGCCGACTTCGCCGTGGTCGGCAGCAACTGCCCAGGCACGGCTCGGGCGCCGGGCCAGAGCTGCACCGTCGATGTTGCGTTCAAGCCACAGACGAACGGCGCGCGCTCCGCCACCCTGTCGATCAACGACAACGTGCCTGGCTTTGTGCCGTCCCAGGAGGTCGCCCTTGCGGGCACCGGCGTGGCGCCGACACCGACCGACCACTACACAGCGATCTCGCCCTCACGCATCCTCGACACCCGCTCGAACAACACGCCGCTCGGACCCGGCGAGACGAGAGCCGTCACGGTGGCCGGCATGGGCGGGCTGCCCTCCTCGGGGGTGTCGGCCGTCGTGATGAACGTGACTGCCACCCAGCCCACCGCGGGCAGCTACCTGACGCTGTTCCCCACCGGACAGAGCCAACCGACAGCGTCGAACCTGAACTTCGGGCCCGGCGAGACCGTGCCCAACCTGGTGGTGGTGAAGCTCGGCCCCGACGGCAAGGTCGACCTCTACAACGCGCAGGGCGCGGTCCAGGTCGTCTTAGACGACGTGGGCTACTACGGCTCCTAGCCATCGAGGACACGTCGCCGGGCGGCTGGACACCGCCTCATATGGTTAGGTATCTGTTTCAGTATGGCTGCCCAGCCTGAGGCGGAGGCGAACGACGCCCTCCTCGACGCCGAGGATCGGCTGCGTGATCTGCGCGCCGTCACCGACGCCAGCCTCGGGCAGCTCGACGTCGACGACCTCCTCGTCGAGCTGCTCGATCGGGTGCTGTGGATCCTCGACGCGGATACGGCCGCAGTGCTGCTCGACGACGGTGCCGGCCAACTCGTCGCCCGCGCCGCGCGAGGCGTCGAGGAGGAGGTACGCCAGGGCGTCCGCATACCGGTCGGCCACGGGTTCGCGGGGACGGTCGCGGCCACGAGGCGGCCTGTCATCATCGACCGGGTCGACGAGACGACGGTGACGAACCCCATCCTCTGGGAAACGGGCATCCAGGCCATGGTGGGCGTGCCCCTCCTGGTTGGGGGCGACGTGATCGGCGTGCTGCACGTCGGTACCAAGGGAGACAGGAAGTTCACCGAAGAGGATGCCGAGCTGCTGCAGGTCGTCGCCGACCGCGTCGCCGGCGCCACCCGGGCCCGGGAGCTCGAGCTCGAGCGGGCGACCGCACGTGCCCTGCAGCGCAGCCTCCTTCCCTCCGCCCTTCCGCTCGTGCCCGGGCTCCTGTTTGCCGGTCGGTACATGCCCGCAGGTGGAGCGGCACTCGGTGGCGACTGGTACGACGTGTTCACGCTGCCCTCGGGTGAGGCGTGGGTCGTCACCGGCGACGTCGGCGGTCACGGATTCCGGTCGTCGGTCGTCATGGGCCGGCTGCGCAGCACGATCCGGGCCTATGCCCTCGAAGGAGGGTCTCCCGAGGAGGTCCTCGAGCTCGCCGACCGGAAGCTGCAGCACTTCGAGGCCGACGAGATGGCGACCGTGGCGTGCGGCGTGCTGGAACCACCGTTCGAGACGATCCGCCTGGCATCGGCTGGTCACCCGCCGGCTGTCCTCGCCGTACCGTCGGCCGAGGTTGCCTTCGTAGACGCCCGCCCCGAACCGCCGCTTGGCACCGGGTGGACGGAGCGGCGGACGTCGACCGTCGTCGACATGCCGCCGGGCGCGGTGCTCCTGCTCTACACAGACGGCTTGATCGAGCGCACCGACGAGTCGCTCGACGTGGGGTTCGAGCGCCTGAAGCGCGCCGTCGAAGCCGGCCCCGCGAACGCCGTGTGCCGGCGGGTGCTCGAGCAGTTGATCGGGGCGGAGTCGCCGAGAGACGACGTCGCCATCGTCGCCGTTGCGCGCAAATAGCGACTCGCTGCCGGATACGGTCACTCGCGAACGACCGATGACCGAACGGCACGACGAGGCGGTCTGGCCGGCGCTGCCGGCCGAGGAGTGGGCGGACACCCGCGACACGCTTCACATGTGGACGCAGATCGTCGGCAAAGTCCGGATGGCCAACACGCCGATGGTCAACCACTGGTGGAACGTGCCGCTGTACGTCACCGACGCCGGTCTTACGACGTCGTCGATCCCGTACGGCGACCGCACGTTCAAGATCGACTTCGACTTCGACGACCACCGCCTCGACATCACGACCAACGCCGGCGACTCGCGGTCGATGAAGCTCGAGCCCCGCTCGGTCGCTGACTTCTACGGGGAGCTCATGGCCCAGCTCGACGAGCTCGGGCTGATGACGTCGATCTGGACAATGCCCGTTGAGGTGGACGGGGCCATCCCCTTCGACGTCGACGCCGACCACGCCAGCTACGACGCCGACGCCGCCAACCGTTTGTGGCGCGTGCTCGTGCAGGGTGACCGCGTGCTGCGTGCCTTTCGTTCGCGATTCGTCGGCAAGGTCAGCCCTGTGCACTTCTTCTGGGGCGGGTTTGACTTGGCGGTGACGCGCTTCTCGGGCCGCATCGCCCCGCCCTATCAGTCGCAGCCGCCGCACTGCGGCCCGCACGTGATGCGCGAGGCGTACTCCCACGAGGTGAGCAGCGCCGGCTACTGGCCGGCCGGGGGCGGCGCCGAAGGCGCCTTCTACTGCTACGCCTATCCGGCGCCCGATGGCTTCGAGGCCGCGTCAGTGCGGCCGGACGCGGCGTCCTACAACGAGGAGCTCGGCGAGTTCGTCCTCCCGTACGAGGCTGTGCGCGCGGCAGACGACCCTGACGCACTGCTCCTCGAGTTCCTGCAGTCGACGTACGAGGCGGCGGCCGACACCGGCGGCTGGGACCGCCCAGCCCTGGAGGCGGCGAGCGCCGACCTCCCCGGCTTCAGCGCCGCCGAGCGCACTCGCACCCGGCCCTGAGCCTTCCGCCAGGCCGGACCTTGTCGCGCCGCGCCGAAGCGCGTCTTGACAGAGCGGGAAGTTTGTCTAAATTGAGAAAGTC
>JAFAUA010000493.1 GCA_019243595.1 Acidimicrobiia bacterium | reverse complement strand
TTGATGCGGTCGATCAACGGCTGGGCGTCGGGCTGCTTGAGGCGCAGCACGTCGGCGGTGAGACCGCCGATGCGGGTGGTGAACGGCGACGTCGGCAGTGTCGCCATGTCGACGGTGTCGGCGTTGAGCGACCGGAACTTGCCGGCCAGGCGGAGGATGTCGCTGCTCGACATCCCCTGGTCGATGGTCACGTTCTTGATGCCGTCGCCGATGAGCTCGTTGACCTTGATCGGGTTGCGGGTAGCCAACGCCTTGCGCAGCATCCGGCGAATGAAGTCCTGCTGACGCTGGATGCGGCCCAGGTCGCCCGTGGGGTCGCTCTGCCAGCGGCCGCCCTCGAGCTCCTCGAAGTGCCGGCTCCTGGCCCACGCCAGAGCCTGGAAGCCGTCGAGATGGGCGCACCCGGCGGTCTTGATGTTCAGGCCGCTGAGCTTGTCGCGCGCCGGGGCCGGCACGTAGATGTCGACGCCGCCAACCGAGTTGACGATGGCCTGGAAGCCGACGAAGTCGACCTGCACGTAGTGGTTGATCTTGATGCCGAAGTCGCTCTGGATGGTGTCGACCAGGCGCTGGGCGCCGCTGTCGAATGCCGTGTTCACCCGGTTGGATCCGTTGGTGCCGGCGATCGGGACGTAGAGGTCCCGCGGGATCGACAGGATCATCGCCTTCTTCTGCTTGGTGTCGGCGTGGAGGACCATGATCGTGTCGCTGCGCTGACCGGTTACCGGGTTGCTCTTGTCGTTGAAGGCGGTGTTGTTCTCGATGTTGGCCCTGCTGTCGGAGCCGACGAGAAGAACGTTGAGGGTGCCGCTGTCGGGCGCCAACCCGGTGATGTGCTGCTTGTGGATCTGGGCGAACCGCCAGCGGTAATAGACGTAGCCGGCCCCGACGAACAGCACGATCAGGGAGAGCAACGAGATGCCGGCGATCACGGCGCGCCGCCGCCACGGGTGCGCACGCGGCGCCTTCGGCGGAGGTGGCGTCCCCGCGGGCGCGGTCGCCGGCCGGCGGGCGGGCGCGTCGGGGTCCTCCCAGGCAGGCAGCCATTCGGTGTTGTCGGTTCTCATGTCTCGACGGGGAGCCCCAGCTCTCGACTGATAACGAGGCGCTGCACCTCGCTGGTTCCCTCGCCAATCTCCAGGATCTTGGCGTCCCGGTAGAAGCGAGTCACGGGCGTCTCGTCCATGAACCCGTAACCGCCGAAGATCTGCGTGGCCTCGCGCGTCGCCGTCACCGCGAGCTCAGTGGCGTACAGCTTCGCCATGGCCGCCGCCTTCTTGAACGGCCGCCCCTGATCCTTGAGCCAGGCCGCCTTGTAGGTGAGCGTGCGGGCGTTCTCCACGCCGACGGCGAGGTCGGCGCACTTGAACGCCACCGCCTGATACCGGCCGATCGGCCCGCCGAAGGCATTCCGCTCCTTGGCATAGGCGACCGACTGCTCGAGGCACGCTTGGGCAAGACCGACGGCGAGCGCCGCGATGGCAACGCGGCCGTCGTCGAGGATGGCGAGGAAGTTGCGGAAACCCTGGCCCCGCTCGCCGAGCAGATTCTCGGCCGGGACACGACACCCGTCGAACACCAGGCCGTGGGTGTCGGACGCATGCCAACCCATCTTTCGGTACGGCGGCTCGACCACCAGGCCGGGCGTGCCGGCAGGCACGACGATTGCGCTGATCTCACCGGGTCCGGTCGACGCCGTCACCGTGATGATCGACGTGATCGGCGTGCCCGAGTTCGTGATGAACGCCTTGGCTCCGTCGATGACCCATTCATCACCGTCGAGAACGGCGCGCGTCGTGGTGGCACCCGCATCGCTGCCGCCGTCGGGTTCCGTCAGGCCGAACGCCCCCAGGGCCCGCCCCGCGCACAGGTCGGGCAGCCATCGCTGGCGTTGCTCCTCGGTGCCGAAGCGGAAAATCGGGTTGGCGCCCAACCCGACCCCCGCTTCGAGGGTGATCGCCATCGACGAATCGACGCGTCCCAGCTCCTCGATGGCCAGGCAGAGCGTGGTGAAGTCGGCGGCCGCGCCTCCGTACTCCTCGGGGAACGGCAGCCCGAACAGCCCGAGCTCCCCCATGCCGAGCACGGTGTCGACGGGGAACGTGTGGGTGCGATCCCACTCCTCGGCGTGGGGCGCGATCTCCCGCTCGGCAAAATCGCGCACGACCTTCCTGAAGTCCTCCTGCTCGGGCGTCAGGTCAAGGTCCACGGCGCCGATCGTAGGCTTCACCCCTGTGAAGATCTGGGTCAACGGGCGCCTCTCCGAGGAAGCGGACGCCCGAGTTTCGCCGCTCGACCACGCCCTCCTGACCGGCGATGGCGTCTTCGAGACCCTGAAGATCGAGCGCTCGGTGGCATTTGCCGTGCGGCGGCATCTCGAGCGCCTCGAGCGATCGGCCGCCGGGCTCGATCTCCCCCCGCCGCCTGCGGACCAGGTGCGAGCCGCCCTGGCCGACGTGATCGCGGCCAACGATCTCACCGATGGCGTGGCCCGGATCACGCTGACCGGTGGGCCGGCGCCGCTCGGGTCCGACCGAGGCTCGGCGGGGCCGACGCTGATCGTCGCCTGTGGGCCGCCTCGGAATTGGGGCCCGGCAGCCGCCGTTGTCGTCGTCCCGTGGCCCAGAAACGAGCAAAGCGCGCTCGCCGGGCTGAAGACCGTCTCCTACGCGGAGAACGTCATCGCGCTGCGCCGGGCCCGCGACGAGGGCGCCGAGGAGGCGATGTTCGGCAACCTCGCGGGGCACCTGTGTGAGGGCACCGGGACGAACATCTTCGTCGGGACCGGCGGGCGCCTCTTGACGCCGCCGCTCACATCGGGCTGCCTGGCGGGCGTGACGCGCGACCTCCTGCTCGAGCTCGGCGTCGCCGAGGAGGCCGACCTGCCGCTGTCGGCGCTCGCTGACGCCGATGAGGCGTTCCTCACGTCGTCAACCCGCGACGTACAGGCGATCTCCTCGGTCGACGGCGCGTCGCTCCCCGCGTGCCCCGGCCCCCTGACGAAGGCGGCGGGCGACGCCTTCCGTGACCTTCAGAACAGGGACTCCGACCCTTAGGCAGGGCGGAGGTGCACGACGTCGCCCGCCGGGACGCGGCGAACCTCTCCGGCCGGCGTCTTCACCAGCAGGTGGCCCTCGCCGGTGACCTCGACGGCCCGACCGGTGAAGGTGTCGTCGGGAAGCTCGACGCGCACGTCCTTGCCCAACGTCGACGACGAGCGGCGGTAGTTCAGCAGCGTCCCCCGCCACCCGCCGGGCTCGACGAGCGCGCTGTAGTGCTCCTCGAAGCGGTCGAGGAACTGTTCGAGGAGTGCCTCCCGGTCGACGGGCCGGCCGGCGACTTCGCTCGCGGCGATGGCGATCTCCTCGAGGCCGGACGGCGGCTTTTCCCAGTTGACGTTGAAGCCCATGCCGACGACCACGGCATCGACGTCGTCGCCTTTCAGTTCTGCCTCGGCCAGCAGCCCGGCCAGCTTGCGGTCGCCGACGACGATGTCGTTGGGCCACTTGAGCTCGGGGCGGAAACCGGCAACCCCCTCGCAGGCGTCGCACGCCGCGACTGCCGCCGTCATCGTCGTGCTGTGCACATGCGTCGGGAGCAGCGGCGGCCGCAGCAGGACCGACACCAGTAGGGCCGACCCCGCTGGCGCCTCCCACGTGCGGTCCAGGCGGCCCCGACCCGCGGTCTGACGATCGGCTACGGCGACGACGCCCTCGGGCGCTCCCTTCCGCGCCTCGTCTATGAGGTAGCGGTTCGTCGAGTCGAGCTCGTCGAAGCGGCGGACGTCCCAATCGATGCGGCAAACGTACCGCTCGTTTGTGCAGTCGGCCCCCGGCACGGTCATATGGAGCCCGAATGTTCGACAAAGTCCTGGTTGCCAACCGCGCCGAGATCGCCGTGCGGGTCATCCGTACCCTGCGCGAACTCGGCATCACGAGCGTCGCTATCTTCTCCGACCTCGACCGCGACGCTCTCCACGTCCGCCTGGCCGATGAGGCGTACTCCCTCGGCGGCCAGACGGCAGCCGAGAGCTACCTGAACACCGACGCCATCCTCGACGTCATCAGGCGCAGCGGCGCCCAGGCCGTCCACCCCGGCTACGGGTTCTTCTCCGAGAACGCCGACTTCGCCCGTGCCATCACGGCCGAGGGCGTGACGTTCATCGGACCGCCCCCCGAAGCCATCGAAGTGATGGGCGACAAGATCAGCTCCCGCCTGGCGGCCGAGAAGGGCGGCGTCGCCGGTGTGCCCGGCCGCTCGGAGGTTCTCACGTCGGGCGACGAGGTGGTCGCCTTCGGCGAGGAGTTCGGGTGGCCGGTCGCCATCAAGGCCGCCTTCGGCGGCGGCGGGCGCGGGATGCGCGTGGTGCCCTCGGCCGACCAGGCGGCCGCCGCTCTCGAGTCGGCGCAGAACGAGGCCCTGAAAGGGTTCGGGCGCTCGGAGTGTTACGTCGAGCGGTACCTGACCTGGCCCCGCCACATCGAGATGCAGGTGCTGGCCGACACCCAGGGAAACACGGTTTGGCTCGGCGAGCGCGACTGCTCGTCACAGCGGCGTCATCAGAAGCTCATCGAGGAGAGCCCGGCGCCCGAGTTCCCCGACGAGATCCGCCAGGCCATGGGCCAGGCCGCCGTCGACGTGTCCAAGGCGTGCGGCTACGTCAACGCCGGCACCGTCGAGTTCCTTTATCAGGACGGCGAGTTCTACTTCCTCGAGATGAACACGCGTCTGCAGGTCGAGCATCCGGTCACGGAGTTCGTGGTCGGCATGGACCTCGTCGAGCTCCAGGTGCGTGTCGCCGCCGGCGAGCCGCTCCCGTTCGCGCAAAGCGACATCGAACGCCGCGGCCACGCCATCGAGTGCCGCATCAACGCCGAGAACCCGGCCAAGGGACGATTCCTGCCGTCGCCGGGAACGATCACCAAGTTCCGCCGCCCCGACGGCTACGCCACGCGCACCGACGCTGGCTACGACGACGGCGACACGGTGAGCCAGTACTACGACAACCTCGTCGCCAAGCTCGTGGTGTGGGGCCAGGACCGTGAGCACGCCCGCCGGCGGATGATCAGGGCGCTCGAGGAAACCGAGATCGAGGGCATCGCCACGACGATCCCCGCCCACTTGGCGATCCTCAACCACCCGGACTTCATCGCGGCCCAGCACTCGACGAAGTGGGTCGAGGAGAAGCTCGACCTGTCGTCGGTCGAGGCACCCGCGAAGCCGGAGCCGTCGTCGGGCGACGACGGCGAGGCGCTGGTGGAGCGCCAGGTCGACGTCGAGGTCGACGGGCGCCGGCACCGGGTGAAGCTCTGGGTGCCCGATGTGACGCCAGTGGTCGCAGCCGCCGGCGCGACCGCGGGCACGGGGGCGGGCCGTCCCCGGCCGGCGGCGTCGGCTGCCGGTGGCGGTGGCGGTGCGGCCGGCGCCGGCCAGGTCGCGGTCCCGATGCAGGGCACAATCGTGAAGGTGCTGGTCTCCCAGGGCGACAGCGTCGAGGCCGGCCAGCCCGTCGCCGTGCTCGAGGCCATGAAGATGGAGAACAACGTCAACGCCGAGAAGGCGGGGACGGTGACCGAGATCCGGGTCAAGGCGGGCGACACGGTCAGCGCCGGCGACGTCATTGCCGTTATCGAGTAGCGGGTAAACAGCAGGAAAACCGCCTGGTCAGGGCGAACTCCGTCCGATGCGACGGTTCCGCACGCCTCTCCTTGCCGCGGCCACGCTCGGGCTTCTTGCCGCGTCGTTCGCCGTCGTCCCTGCCCGGGCCGCGTCAGGGATCCCGACTGCGATCGGCGGCTCGGATCGGATGCCGAACGGCTGGGCTCTCAAGCCGGCCGGCACCCAGGTGCTCACCAATCGCGCCCCGACCGGGCTCACAGTGGGCCCCGACGGCGCGGTCTACGCCGTCACCAGCGGGATCTTCGAAGAGGCCGTCGTCCACGTGGATCCGACGACGCTGCTGCCGACCGTCGACCCTGTGGCGTCGGCCTTCCAGGGCGTGGCGGCCGACAAGCAGGGCAACGTGTGGGTCGCGGGTGGCCCCGCCAATGCCGTGTTCCAGTACAAGAGCACTGGTCCGGCACTCGTCGACGTGCGACAGGCGCCTCTCGTCCCCGATGCGCCGAACAACGGAATCCCGGCGTCGAGCTATCCGGGCACCATGCTGCTCGACGGTCAGCGTCTGTTCGTCTCCGGCAGTCTCAGCATGCCGAGCAGCAAGGTGACCGGCGGGTGTCCCGGCGGCTCGACGGTCTGCTCAGTGGTGAACGTCATCGACGTCGGCAGTGGCGACCCCACAGCGAAGCCGGCGACCCACACGATCGCTGTCGGTCGGGACGCGTACGGCCTGGCGTACCTGCCCCAAGCCGGCGCGCTCTACGTCGCCAACTGGGCCGACCACACCAACCCCAACCGCGCGGGAGGGTCGGGGACGGTGTCGGTGGTCAAGGTCAACCCGGACGGATCGGGTCGCGAACAAACAGCGGTGGCCGTCGGGAGAGAACCGACGGGGTTGGCACTATCGCCCGACCACCGACTCCTTGTCGTCGCCGATGCCGACTCCGATCAGCTGAGCGTGCTCGCCGTGAATCCCGCCACCGGGGCGCTCACGCCGGGCCAGACGATCTCTGTGGCGCCGGTCGCCGATGCGCCGCTGGGCATCGCGCCGCTGAGTGTCGCCTTCTCGCCCGACGGCTCACTCCTGTACGTCTCCCTCTCCGGTCTCAACGCCGTCGAGGTGTTGTCCGTGCGGGGGACGACGGTCAGTGCCATCCCGCAGCGGGTAACGGCCACCTTCAACGGCGCCGGGCCACGCGACGTGCGCGTGCCCGCGACCTACATTCCGACCGGTTGGTACCCGGACGCAGTTGCCATCGGACCTGAACCCGCGGGCGGCGCCGGCAGTCGCCTCTATGTCGCCAACCTTCGCGGGCAAGGGGCGGGCCCCGGGCACTACGACCAGCTCGAGCCGCTTGTCGGCGACAGCACCGAAGGCACGCTGTCGGCCATCGACGTGCCCACAGGCAAGGCTCGCGACCGGGCGTTCAACGCATGGACCGCCAAAGTCGTGGAGAACGATCAGTTGGCGCCTCTCTGGGCCCACGGCTTCGACGACCCCGCGTCGGACCCGTGCGCGGTGCCTCCCAACGATCAGGTCGGCCTGAGCAAGCTGCTCTGTCCCAGCCGCCACGCGGGGGCGCCCGAACCCAACGCGCTGCACGTGGTGTACATCGAGGCCGAGAACAAGACGTTCGACTCCTACTTCGGTGACATCGGTCCCCAGCTGCACAACGCGAACGCCAGCCCGGCGTTCGCGCAGTACGGCGCCGCTGTCACGACCAACCAGCACAACCTCGCCGAGCAGTTCGCCCTCTCCGACAACATGTGGAACGAGGGCGCCGAGTCATCCGTGCTCGGCCACAGCTGGCTGAGCGGTTCGTACACCACACCCGACAACGAGCTCACCTGGGGCCAGTCCTACGACCAGGGCCTCCGCGGCAACCGACCCGGCGGCGAATATGGGTCACCCGCAGTCGGTCCCACAACGTCGTTCAGCCTCTCGGGCCCGTCCGATCCGTCCGTCTCCACCCAAGAAGACCGGCTCCTGTCCCCGCGCCAGGTTCTGGCGGACGAAGCGGTGGCCGCCGGGCTCAGCGTCCGCGACTATGGAACCGACGTCACGACCGGCGACCTCGTGCAGCAAAGGGGCGACCAGTTCCCCGAGAACCTGTGGGGCGAAGCAGGATCGGGCGTCTCGACGGACCTGGCGTGGCCCGACGTCGATCGCGCTCAGGTGTTCCTGCACGGCAGCACGACGTCCCACGCCTTCGACGTCCTCGAGGGCGGTCCGTCACCGACGTTCGGCAAGAAGATCGGCTGGGATCCGGGGTCGCCCGAGTGGTCGAAGTGGACGGTCGACGGGTGGAGCGGCGCCTACAACGCCTGCACCGACGCCGGCGGCAGCGACGCGTCGTGCCAGGCCTCCATGCCGAACTTCACGTACATGGAGCTGCCCGAGAATCACACGTACGACGTCTCCAACGTCCTCAATCCGCTCGACCCGACACCGCAGTCGATGATCGCCGACAACGACTACGCCATCGGCCAGATCATCGAAGGCCTGTCGAAGAGCCCGTTCTGGAAAAACACCGTCGTGTTCCTGACCGAGGACGACAACCAGTTCACTGGCGACCACGTCGACATCCACCGCACGTTCCTGCTGACGATGGGCGGCATGGCTCGTCAGCTCGGCCTGCAAGGGAAGGTGGCGAAGGAGACGGGATCCTTCGCGTCCATCAACAAGACGAGCGAGCTGCTGCTCGGCCTTCCGCCCCTCACGTTCTTCGACTGGCGGGCCGCGCCGCTGCACGACGTGCTTGCCAACAGAACCGGCGCGAATTCGGCGTCCTACACGCCGGTCTGCCCCCCGACCCCGTTCCTTGCGGGTGACCCGTCGGGACCGGTCGGCCCGTGCGCGCCGACGCCTCCGTCCGGAGTGCCGTCGCCGCCCTGATGACTACTCGGCCGCGTCCGCCAGGGCTTCGCTCAGGGTGGGGTGGACGAGCAGGGAGTCGACGATGTCGCCGACCTTCAGGCCGGCGGTGACGGCCAAGGCGATCACCGAGATGAGCTCGGCGGCGTGGCGGCCGACGATCGAGCCGCCGAGAACGACGCCGGTGGCGGGGTCCGAAAGGATCTTGACGAAGCCTCGCGGATCGCTGTTGATCAGGGCCTTGGCGCTGGCCGCGAATGGCACCTTGGTCACCCGGATCTTGCGGCCCATGGCGAAGGCGTCGGCCTCGGCCAGGCCGACGTCCGCGATCTCGGGCTCGGTGAAGATGGCGGACGCCGCCTTGTCGTAGTCGAGATGGCGGTGGTCGCGAGTGTGCAGGCCCATCACGTGCTCCGCGATCTTGCGGCCCTGCATGGCACCGACCGAGGAGAGCGGCAGCTTTCCGCTCAGGTCGCCCGCCGCATAGATGTGGCCCACGTTGGACTGGCAGTGGTGGTTGATCGGAACGTGGCCGCTCTCGCTGACTTCGACGCCGGCGGCTTCGAGCCCGAGCCCTTCGGAGTTGGGCACCGCGCCGATGGCGAGGAGCGCATGGCTGCCCGACGCGCACCGGCCGTCGTCGCAGTCGACGACGATGCCGTCGTCGTCATTCTGGATGCCGACTGCGCGGGCGCCCTTGAAGAGCACGACGCCGCGGCGCAAGAAGTCGTCCTCGAGCGCGGCGGCCACCTCGGGGTCCTTGGTCGGCAGCACCTGCTGGCGGCTGACGATCAGCGTCACCTTCGAGCCGAACGACGAGAACATGTGAACGAACTCCACGCCGGTGACGCCCGAGCCGATGACGACGAGGTGCTCGGGGATCTCCGGCGGCGGGTAGGCCTGGCGCGTCGTTAGCACGCGCTGGCCGTCGGGCTCGCACCAGTCGGGGATGCGGGGACGGCTGCCGGTCGAGAGCAGGACGGCGTCGGCCTCGAGCTCCTCGATGCCGTCCTGCGTTTCCACGACGACCTCGTGCGGACCCTTGAGGCGCCCGACGCCGTTGATCATGCGGACGCTCTGGCTCTCGAGCAGCTGAACGACGCTGTCGTGCAGGTGGCCCTCGATGTCGGCCAGGCGGGCCTTGAGGGCGGCGGTGTCGAGCGCAGGGGGTGTCTCGTCCTGGAGCCCGAAGAGCTCCGACCGGCGGGCGAAAGACATGGCGCCGCCCGTTGCGATCATCGCCTTTGACGGGATGCAGTCCCAGAGGTGGGCCGCCCCCCCGATGACGTCACGCTCGATGAGCGTCACCTCGGCACCGAGGCGCGCCGCGTGGGTGGCGGCCGAGTTGCCGGCCGGTCCCCCGCCGACGATGACGAAGCGCACGGCCATGGGTTTGTGCTGCCCTCTACCTTGCCGGCTGATACACGCCGAAGACTTCCCGCAGGGCGTCGCTCACCTCGCCGAGCGTTGCCTTGTGCCGGAGGGCGTCCTTCATCGGATACAACACGTTCTGGGTGCCGCGGGCCGCGTCCTTGACCTGTTGCAGCGCGTTCTCGACGGCTTGTTGCTCGCGGCTTGCTCTCAGTTGCTGGACCCGTTCGGCCTGGCGCTTCTGGAGCTCGGGGTCGATGGGGAAGACCTCGGGCGGCTCAGGCGCCTCCTCGGTGAAGCGGTTGACGCCGACGATGACCTTCTCGCCGTCGTCGACGGCCTTGGCCCACGCGAACGCGGCCTGCTCGATCTCGTCCTGCATGTAGCCGGCCTCGATGGCGGCCACGGCGCCACCCATCCCGTCGACCTTCTCGATGTAGCGCCAGGCCTCGGCCTCGATCTGATCGGTGAGGCTCTCGATGAAGTACGAGCCGGCGAGGGGGTCGACGGTGTCGGTCGTGCCCGATTCGTAGGCGAGCACCTGTTGGGTGCGGAGGGCGAGCTTGGCCGCCTTCTCCGTCGGAAGGCCGAGGGCCTCGTCGAAGGAGTTGGTGTGCAGGCTCTGGGTGCCACCCAGCACCGCGGCCAGGGCCTGGACGGTGGTGCGCACGACGTTCACCTCGGGCTGCTGGGCGGTGAGCATCGAGCCCGCGGTCTGGGTGTGGAAGCGGAGGAGCTTGGACTTCTCGTCCTTGGCGTTGAACCGCTCGGTCATGATCCGGAACCACATGCGTCGGCTGGCCCGGAACTTGGCGACCTCTTCGAAGAAGTTGTTGTGTCCGTTCCAGAAGAAGCTCAGGCGCGGCGCGAACTCGTCGACATCGAGGCCGGCGTCGACCGCCGCCTGTACGTAGGCGATGCCGTTGGCCAGCGTGAAGGCGATCTCCTGCACGGCCGTGCTGCCGGCCTCACGGATGTGGTAGCCGGAGATGGAGATGGTGTTCCACTGCGGCAGGTGCTCTTTGCAGTAGGCGAACACGTCGGTGATGATCCGCATCGAAGGCCGAGGCGGGTAGATGTAGGTGCCCCGGGCGACGTACTCCTTCAGCAGGTCGTTCTGGATGGTGCCCCCGAGCTGGGCGGAGTCGACGCCCTGGTCCTCGGCGACGAGTTGGTAGAGCAGGAGTAGGATGCTCGCCGTCGCGTTGATCGTCATCGACGTCGTCACCTTGTCGAGGGGGATGCCGTCGAGCAGGCGGTGCATGTCGTCGATGGAATCAATGGC
>JAFAUA010000411.1 GCA_019243595.1 Acidimicrobiia bacterium | reverse complement strand
GATTGCGAGCGATGCCGGCCCTGAGGACGCCATCGAGAACCTGGGCGGGGCGGTCACCAAAGAGCTGCCGATCGTCGACGGGTTCGCAGCCACCGTGCCAGCGGCGGGCGCGGGCAAGCTGGCGTCGATCCCCGGCGTGCGCGCCGTCACCCTCGACGAGGCCCTCATGCCGCAGGGGCTGCTGGGCGGATCGCCCACCACGCCTTCGCCTCCGAAGTCGGCCTACATCAAAGAGATAGGTGCCGACAGCGAACGGGCAGCCGGGGTCACCGGCAAGGGAGTCACTGTCGCCCTCGTCGACACCGGCATCGCCAACGTCGCTGATCTGGCCGGCCGGGTGCTGCCTGTCCAGAACGATCTCAATCTCCTCAACCCGACGTCGCCCTGCGAAAACCTCACCGGTGAGTCGACCTGTGACGACAACTACGGCCACGGCACATTCATCGCCGGGCTGATCGCCGGCAACGGCGCGGCCTCGAACGGCGCCTGGTCGGGCGTGGCGCCCAACGCCAACCTGGTCTCGGTCAAGGTGGCAGGCGCCGACGGGTCTGCAGACGTCAGCACCGTGCTCGCCGGCATCCAGTGGGTGGTCTCGTTCAAGGACCGCTACGGCATCAAGGTCATGAACCTGTCGCTGGGCACGGACTCGACCCAGAGCTACACGGTCGACCCGCTGAACTACGCCGTCGAGAAGGCGTGGGACGCGGGCATCACAGTTGTCGTCGCCGCCAGTAACCGCGGTCCTGATCCCGCCACGATCTCCAAGCCCGGTGACGACCCGCTGGTCGTCACCGTCGGCGCGGTCGACGACATGGGCACGCCGGCGATCGCCGACGACCAGCTCCCCGACTTCAGCAGCCGCGGCCCGACTGCGGCCGACGGTCTGGCCAAGCCTGACGTCGTCGCTCCGGGCGGCCACGTCGTCTCACTGCGGGCCCCGGGGAGCGCGGTCGACACCCAGTTCCCGACGTACGTCGACGGGTCGTACCGCAAGGGCAGCGGCACGTCGATGGCGACCGGGATCGTCTCGGGTGCCGTCGCCCTGATGGTCCAGGCCAACCCGAACCTCACACCCGACCGGATCAAGTACGCGCTGACGAGCACGGCGCGCAACGTGGCGTCGGGCGATCCGATGGCGGTCGGCGCCGGGCTGATCGACACGTACGGCGCACTGCGGGCGCCCGCCGGTCTGGCCAACCAGGGCGTCACCCGCTCGAACGGTCTCGGCAGCCTCGACCTCAGCCGCGGCAGCGTCCGGGTCGCGCTCAATGATCCGGGCCAAACGGTTGTCAGCGGGCTGCAGACCGGTCAGCTACTCCTCTGGAACCCGCTCGTTTACACGACGGTGATCTGGTCGCCGTTGACGTGGAACCTCACTGACTTCGCAGGCTCCCGCTGGTACGGGTCCCGCTGGTACGACCAGCCCGACCAGATGGCCGGCTCGCGCTGGTACGGCTCGCGCTGGTACGGCGAGCTCGACGGCTCCCGCTGGTACGGCTCTCGATGGTACGGATCCCGCTGGTACGGCGGGTGGGACTGAGCAGGCCGAGGCGGGCATGAGCCGGCGGGTGTCGGCGGCTGGGGCCGTCATCGTGTTCACAGCACTCCTCGCATCGGTCGCGCTCGGCGCCGCCGCTGTCGACGGGGTGGCATTCGGATTGCGGGCGGTGAGTCCGGCGTGGCTTCCCGTGTGGGCCGTCGTCCTCTGCGCCGGCGGATCGTTCCAGATCCGCTTCCGCTACCGCGACGACATCGAGGCCCTCGATCTGTTCGAGGCCGCCTTGATGCCGGTGTTGTTCGCCTATAGCGGGTGGATCGTCGTCGGGCTGGTCGTGGCATCCAACGTCGTGGCCGAAATCCTGCGGCGAAACACGCCGGTCAAGGGAGCCTTCAACGTCGCGCAGTGGGCAGCCGCCTCAGGCGTGGGTGCCCTCGTCTATTCCCTCGTACGCCAGGGCGATGCGCTGAGCGCTCACAACGTGGTCGGCCTTGCTCTCTCTTTGGTCGTCGTCCTCGCCATCAACCACTTCGCGGTGGCGACGGTCGTGGCCCTGGCGCAGGGACACTCCCTTCGCTCGGTGCTCACCGGATTCGGCGCCGTCATCGTGCCCGGTTGGGTCATCGGCGGCGGCCTCAACCTGGCCTTCGGACTGATCTTCGCGGCCGCCGCCCAGTGGACGGTCGCGGTGATCCCTCTCTTCCTCGTGCCACTCGCGGCCCTGAACTGGGCGAGCGCAGCCTTCGCCGCGGCGCGAGCGGACGAGGTGCGACTGCAGGCGCTGCACCGGGCGAGTGCAGTCTTGAGCGCGGCGGTCGACCCCCTCGACGCGATCGACGCCTTCCTCGAAGAGGTGCGGGCTTGCTTCGAGGCCGAGGGCGCGGAGATCTCATTCGTGCAGGGCGACGGGTGCGTGACCCACAGGGTGCCGGCGAGCCAGCGCGAGCTGGCGCCGGCCCTGGTGTTGTCGCTGCTGACGCTGACGGAGCCGGCGCGTTTGAAGGCGCAGTCGACGAACCCAGAAGGGTGGCGGGACTGCCTGGCGGCGCCGCTCGTCGACGACGGCGTCACCATCGGCGTCCTCTGCACGTACAACCGCACCGGCCTCGAGGGATTCGAGGACGGTGAGCTCTCCGTGCTTTCGGCCCTCGCCACCGACGTCGTCGCCGCCCTGCAGCGCGGCGCCCTCGTGCAGCGGGTCGTCGAGGAGCGGCGCAAGCTCCGCGACATCGTGGGTCAGGCGTCCGACGGCATCTTCACCATGTCGATCTCCGGCACGATCTCGAGCTGGAACCCGGCGATGGAGGAGATCACCGGCCATCGCGCCGACGACGTCGTCGGACGCGCCGCGTTCGGGCTGGTGCGCCCACGGGACGTCGAGGATGGGGACGTCATGCTCGAACGCTGGGCCGTAGACGACGCCATGCTCCCCGCCGACCTCCAGATCCTCACCATGGCAGGCGAACGCCGCTGGCTGTCGTGCTCGTACAGCCGGGCCGCGGCGGCCGACGGCAGCGGCGAGTCGCTGATCGTGATCGCCCGCGACGTGACCAAGCTGCGCGAGGTCGAACAACTGCGGACGGAGTTCGTCGCCATCGCGTCGCACGAGCTACGGACACCCCTCTCCCCGATCAAGGGCTGGGCGAGCACGCTGCTCCAGTACGGCGAGACGATGGAGCCCGAGGAGCGGAAGGCTGCGATGGAGAGCATCCTTCGCCAGTCGCAGCGCCTCGAGCGGCTGATCGTGAACCTGCTCGAAGCGTCGAAGATCGAGCACGGTATGTTCGACGCGGCCGACGGCGAGGTCGACGTTGCTGCCGTCACCGAGCGTGTCG
>JAFAUA010000100.1 GCA_019243595.1 Acidimicrobiia bacterium | reverse complement strand
GCCCGACGGCTCGTACGCGAACGTGACCCGGTACGCGTTTCCATTAGGCCGGAACTCGCGAGGGACAGGGCCGAGTGTCGCGGGATCGATGGGCTCGATGTGGACGCGCAGCGTGCTGTCCGGCGGATGCGGCGGGACCGCATTCGGCGCCAGGTTCAGGATCAGCTGCGCGTCCTCGCTCTGGGCACCCGACTGCTGTGATCCGGTCGACGCCATTGGGATGTCAGTGTCATTGGGCTTCGGGCGAACGTTGCCTGCGGCGAACGCGGCCGGTGGCTTGACCCAGTGATACGGCGACGAGCCGCCGTAGCCCTCGAACATCGGCAGCACGCGATGGCCGAATGGGAGCGCGATCGCGATTGCGGCGAGATAGCAGACGACGAGGACAAGCCCGATCGTCAGCGGCGAGCGTTGTCGACCTGCCCGCCGCAGTGCCATCGGCTCAGCGCTTCTTCTTGTTGGCGGACTTCTTGGCGGGGCCGGCGCGCTTGTTGGCGGGGCCGCCGCGGACCCGCTTGCGGAGCAGGGGGAAGAAGCCGAGCGCCAACGCGAGAACGGCGACGAGGACGACGACGATGATCGTGCCCGCGCTGCCACCACCGCCACCGCCGCTGGACGCCGCCGTGGCGTGGGTGGCGCCTTCGTACCAGCCGACGGCGTTGAACGGACCACCGACGATCGGCTGGCCGGCGACTGTCTGCTTGCCGATGTCCGACCACGTGCGGCCGTCGGCGGAGTAGAGCAGGCCGGCGGCCGGGAGCGGCACGGTGAGCAGGATGTTGCCCGGCTGGGTGACTGTCTCGGCGTTGGTCCCCGACGGCTGGTAGGTGAACGTGACTCGGTAGGCGTTGCCGTTGGGCTTGAGGCCGGCCGGTGGGGGGCCGAGCGACGCCGGATCGAGGGGCTCGATGTGCACGCGCAGCGTCGTGTCGGGCGCGTGGGCCGGGAAGGCATTCGGCGCCAGGTTCAGGACCAGCTGGTTGTCCTCGCTCTGGGCGCCCGACTGCTGCGACCCGCTCGGCCCCATCGGGATGTCGGTGTCGTTCGGCGCGGGGGGCACGTTGCCCGACGCGAGGGCGGCCGGCGGCTTGACCCAGCGGTAGGCCGGTGGCGGGCCGATGCCTTCGAACAGCGGCCGGACGTTGTTGCCGAACGGCAGCGTGCCGGTGACGGCCAGGACGTAGGCGGCCACCAGCAACAAGCCGATGCCCATCGGGCCCAGACGCCGGATCGAAAACTGCACTACGGCCAGGTGCGAACGGGCCGCTTGCGGACGCCGCGCTCGAGGGCCCACGACCGCCGCCACGCGCCGGCGTCGGGGCCGGCGAGCGAGGGGGTCGTCCGAGTTGCCGCCCGCCGGCGGGCCGTCCACCAGTCGGTTGCCCGTTCGTCGGCCAGCACCGAGACGGCCTGTTCGATGCGCTCGGCGAACGGATTGGTGCGCTCGCCCTCCTCGGGCCGCAGCGGCGACCCGAACGTCACGTGCACGGCGTCACGCGTGGGCCGGGTGGCGCCCTTCGGCAGTACCCGACCAGTGCCGTCGAGATGGACAGGCACGACCGGCGCGCCCGTGTGCACGCTTAGGAAGGCGGCACCGCCACGGAACGGCTGGCCCCACCCGTCGGGGCTGCGCCCGCCCTCGGGGAAGATGACGATGCTCCACCCATCGTCGAGCAGGGCGCGCGACTGGTCGAGGGGTCGCCGAGAGGCGCGGCCCCGTTCGACGGGGAGGGCGCCGAGCACCAGCGCCGACAGCGTCGCCTTCAGGCGGGTGTCGAAGAAGTAGTCGGCGGCCGCAGCGACGACGGCCTTGTGCCGCCACCGGTCGGGCAGCGCGCTCAGCAGCAGTGGCGTGTCGAGGTGACTGTGGTGATTGGCGACGAAGATGACGGGGCCGTCGAGCGCCTCGAGGCGGTCGACGCCGTGGACGTGCGGAGGCACCAGGGCGCGCACGACCGGACGCAGGACCTGGTCGACGAACACGGCCCGCGCCAGCCGGGCCGGGTAGCGCCGGGCCCAGTCGGTCTCGAAGTCGACACCGGTGCGCCGCTCGACGGGCGGACGCGGCACGCTCCCCGGCCACGTCGGTGCCCCGTACGGGAATGCGCCACGGACTCGCATCAAACCGAGACGTCGGCCATCAGCAGGGGCGGGCAGTGCAGGTGGGTGATCGACGGGTCGCGGCCGACGACATCTGTCGCCATCTCGAGCGCGTCGCGCATCGTCGACGCCGGCTTGAACCCGAGACGGCGAACGGCGGCCGGATCGCCGCCGACGATGATCACGCCGCCGAGGTGGTCAAGGGCGTGCGCGCCCCAGTACCACATGTAGAAGGGGTGAACGCCGTGATAGGCGTGACCCGTCCGGTACAGGTGGATATACCAGGGATCGGTGGCGAACGACTCCTCGTACTTGGCTTCGATCTCGAGGGGATCGGTGGTCTCGGCCAGCACCTGCTCGAAGAAGTCGATGTAGCTGGGGTGGAAGACGGGGTCGAACTCCCACGGTGTCGGGTGGCTCAGGATCAGCACGCCGCCCGGCCGCACCAGCGGATTGTTGCGGTAGAGGTTGAAGAAGTACCCGAGGCCCGTGCACATCACGAGGATCGGGTTCATCACTGAGTTCACGTTGTAGGGGCAGATGTACGGCAGCCCCATCGTGAGGATGTCGGTCTGGCCGGAGACCTCGACCAGTTGCTGGCGATAGACGTTCTCGGTCGTGCGGGCGTGCACGGCCTCGACCTCGCCGGCCTGCACGCTGGTCATCTCGTGCGGCGCGTTGATCGAATGGAAGATGCGCCGGGCCAGCCGGGGCGGCGTGCGTCCGAGGCTCTTGCTGACGGCGAGGAACGACGCCCGGTCGCGGGCCTTCCACTCCCACTCGCGCTTCTGCAGGAAGGCGAACTGGTCGGGGAACGTGTTGGTGTTGAGCGTCGTCTCGATCTGGAAGATCTTGACGCCGGCCGCTTTGAGATGCCGGCCCATGCGCCAGTTCGACGAGTGCAGCTCCGAGCGGTGCTGGTCCATGAACGAGCGGCTGTGCTGCATGGTGCGCACGTTGTGGTGGTGGCGGAGGCTCTTGTACGACGCGAGCCCGGTGGCAACGCTCTTGTGGCCACCGTCCATGGCGACCAGGTTGATGTTCACGTAGACGAGCAGGTCGCTCTCCGCGGCCCGCTTGTTGATCTCGACGTCCTCGCCCTCGTCGGTCGTGCCCAGGTGGAGCATGCCCGCCGGGTCCTCGGCGTCATGCTGGGTCAACAGACCGTGGGGCTCGAAGGCGTCGTAGATACGGTCGCCGAGGGCATGGCGCAGCTCGGACTCCGTCATGCGCCGGTGCAGGGCGAGGGCGGCGATCAGCTGCACGTCGTCGACACCGGCGGCAGCAGCCATGTCGAGCACGGCTTCGATCACCCGCTGACGGTTGTCGGGCTGGCGCATCGGCGGCAGCGGAAGGCTGACGTCGTCGAAAGCGATCGTGAGCTTCATCCCCGGCTTGAGCAGCGCGGGGAGCGGCTCGCTGTCGAGGGGCTCGAGCAGGGCGCGCCGGATGGCCTCGTCGGGATCGTTCAGGGCGTCGAGCGGCTCGGGCGGGTAGATGACGCGGCTCCCCGTCGGGAGGCGCTCGAGGCGGAAACCCTCGCCGTGCCAGAACAGCGTGGGCGGCGTGGAGCGATCGACGTCGAGAACGAATCCGGGCCTGGGCACTACGACAATCCTCGCTCGTTACGCAGGTCGAAGGCGATCTTCACGGCTCCACGCCTACCCGCGTCGGCCGCGTGCTCGATGGCTTCCTTCCACCGGTCGAGCAGGTACAGGCCGCTGACCAGGCGCTCGAGGCGGGCGTCCTGCACCAGGTCGAAGGCCTTGGCGAAGTCGTCGTTGGTGTAGGTGTACGCGCCGCGCACCGAGACCTCCCGGTGCCACAGCGACGTGAGGTCGACACTCACGCGCCCCGGCATACCGAGGAGCACGATGGTGCCGCCCGGGGCGACGACCTCCAGCGCCTGGGCGAGCGACGACTCGCTGCCGACGCAGTCGAACACGGCGTCGACGCCCGACGTGAGCTGGCCGCCGGCGACCATCGTGCCCGGCACGGCCCGCCGCACGGCCCGCGCCAGACCGTCCGGCTCGACGACGATGTCTGCACCGAGTTCCCGCGCCAGCTGCTTCTGGGCCGGGTGTTTGGCCGCCGCGATCAGGACGTGGGGCGTCGTCAGGGTCCGCAGGGCGGCGATGGTGCACAGGCCGAGCGTGCCTGCCCCGATCACCGCGAACTCGGAGGCCGCCGTCAACAGCGCCGCATGCACGCCACAGGCCGCGGGCTCGACCATCACGGCGGTCTCGTCGCTCATTCCGTCGGGGACGGCGTAGAGCTGGGACTCGTGGGCCACGAGCGACAGCGACCACCCGCCTCCGGTGTCCGCGCAGTAGCCGGTCTGCAGTCCGGGCTCGAGGTGTCCGAACGCCGTGCGCTCACACCGGTTGGTGTTGCCGGACGCGCACTGCGCACACACTGGCTCCACGCCGCGCGCCGCACAGGTCAACGTCGGCTGGACGACGACACGCGTGCCGTCGTCGAGCTCGCCCACCACTTCGTGGCCGGGGACGAACGGGAAGCTCACGATCGGCTCGAAGTAGCGGGAGCTCTGTCCGTCGACCGTGGCGAGGTCGGAGCCGCAGATGCCCGCGAGCCTCGGCCGCACCCGCTTCCATCCCGGACCCGGCAGCTCGGGCGGGTCGACATCGGTCAACCGCAGCGGTCCGACCCGCGCTCCCCCACCCGGTGCCAGCGTCCCCGCGACCCGCGCCGCTGCGAACCGCGGCAACGACCGCTCGAACACCAGCGCCTTCATGACCCACTCCGAACCGTTCTGGTGACGATCGACGGCCGATACGGCCGTGAATCGTCACCAGAACCGGAGAGCAACGGGCCCATCGGCAGCAGCGGACGGCGGGCGCCGGCGGCGCGGGACCAGTCCTCGGTGTGCCAGCCGCGCCGGCGGGCGATGGCGGCCAGCTTCGCCTCGGGATTGACGGCGACGGGATAGCCGGCGGCCTCGAGCATCGGCAGGTCGCTGGCCGAGTCGGCGTAGGCGACCGATTCGGACAGCTCGAGGCCCTCGGCTTCGGCGTACTCGGCCATGATCAGGGCCCGGGCCTCGCCCGTCGGCGGGGACTCGATGAGCTCGCCGGTGAAGCGGCCGTCGCGCTCGCCCATGCGGGCACAGACGACGTCGTCGAACAGCGGGCGCAGCGGCGCGATGACGAAGTCCAGCGCGCCAGTGATCAGCAGCGTGCGGTGGCCGAGCGCTCGGTGCTCGCGCACGCGCCGGATGCCGGCGGGGAACGACTTCGTCAGCAGCAGATTGTTGAACAGCTCCCACGCATCGGCGCGCAGGCGGTCGGCGGGAGCGTCCTCGTAGCGCCGGTAGAAGTGGCGGAGGAAGTCGCCGCGGTCCTGGCGGTCGAGCTTCAGCAACCCGGGCGCCTCGCGCAGCGTGCGCAGCGTGAAGCGGGCCCGCTCGTCCGATGACATCCGCCGCGTCGCCAGCCAGGCGAACGACTCCACCACGTTCGACGCGATCAAGGTGTTCTCGAGGTCGAACACCGCGAGATGGCGATCCGGCGACAGCACCGCCTTGCGCCCCCGCTCGCGGCGGCTGGGACCGGTGCGGCGCCCCGGCGTCGTCCGCACGCGTGCGTGGGTGACGACCGACGGCAGGTGCACGTCCTGCACGTAGCTCGTCCAGTCGATGACGCCCGGATCGAAGGTGAAGGCCTGCTGGTCCTCCGAGTCCAGAGTCGCCCACAACGCCAGCAGGCGGTCGACGCGGAAGACGGCTTCCGTCTCGGCATACGCGCCGTACAGCTCGACGTAGCCCATGGCACGGTCGACGGTGGCCTTGCGCTCCTCGACCCGCGCCGACAACTCGGCCTGGCGCCCGCGCACCGGCAGCTGGGTGACGGCCCGCTCCACGAGACCCAGCGCCTTCGACAACCGCTGCAGCTGACCCTGCACCCGCCCGCGCCCCGGGAACGACCACTCCGGAACGTCGATCGGCTGGCCCTGGCTGTCGTAGATCGGGTGGTCGCGGAACCACTGCCTGACCAGGTCGACCAGGCGCCGGTAGCGCAACGGGTTCCGCGAGCCAGACGCCACCTGATACACGCTCGGTCCCGCCTCGTCGGCGCCGCGCGCGGCAACGGCGATGATGGCGGCAACCACGAGGTCGACGGGGATGACGTCGACGATGCCCTCGGGCAGACCCGGGAATTCGGCGAGCAGCCCGCGCCCGTAGGAGATGATCACCGGCTCGGCCATGCGAAAGCCCCTGATCCAACCGGGCGTGGGCTCGCTCATGGCCGACTCGATGATCGACGGGCGAACGATGGTGAGGGCAACGTCGCCGCGCGTCTCCAGCAGGGCCCGCTCACCGAGGGACTTCGTATAGGCGTACGAGTCGGGCCACCCGAGCACCTGGGCCCGCGCCCGGCCCAGCTCCACCAGGCGATCGCGCACCCAGTCGGAACGCAGGCGCTCGGTCTTTTCGGCCAGCAACGGCGAGCCCGCCGCGCCGAGCTCGCGCCGGGCCTGTTTGCGGAAGCCATCGAGGGCATCGGGACGACGGCTCTCGGCGTCGGTGTCGGCCCGCGCCCGACGAGCGGCATCGACCTCGCCGCGCCAGCCGACGTCGGTGGCGAACGGCGTGTCCGGCAAGAGGCGCTCGGGCGCGTCGCCCCGCCGGGCCCCAGCGACGTACGCCGTCGACACCGCGATCATGTGCGCGCTCGAGCCGGCCTCGCGCAGGACATCGCCGACGCGCATTGGACCGAGCAGGTTGACCTCGACCGCGGTATCGAGGGGCGAATCGAAGCTCACGGCCGCGGCCGAGTGGATGACGACGTCGGCCGACGTGAACAGGCGCCGGTCTTCGTCGTCGAGGCCCAGGCCGTCGACGGAGACATCGCCGCCGACGACGCGCACGCGCCGCTCGATCTCGGCGTCGAAGCTGTCGCCCAGTTCTGAGCGAAGGCGGTCGAAGCAGTCGTTGCGGAAGATTTCCCGCCGGGTACGGTCGGCCGCGGACGCCCGCCGGCCGGGGCGCACGAGCAGCACGACCTCGCAGTCCGGTACCGAACGCAGCAGGCGCTCGACGAGAGCGGTGCCCAAGAACCCGGTGGCGCCCGTCACGGCTACGCGCTTGCCCGCGAGCGCCTCCGGAATCACCCGCCCTTTCTAATGCGCAGGCTCCCTGCGCCCCTCCTAGACGCTGACCGCGTCGGGCAGCGGCAAGGTGAAGGCGAACGTCGAGCCACGGCCCATCTCGGACTCCACCGTCACGTCGCCGCCCATCACCCGCACGTACTCCTTCACCAGGGCGAGCCCAAGTCCCGTGCCGCGCAGGTGGTTCGTGGCCACCCGGGCCGAACGCCAGAAGGGGTCGAAGGCGCGATCGGCCTCGTCGGGCGTGAGCCCGGTGCCCTCGTCGGCCACCTCGACGCGCGCCACGTCCTTGAGCATCGACGCCCGCACCGCGATCGGGGTCCCGGCCTCGGAGTACTTCACCGCGTTCGACAGCAGGTTGGTGAGCGTCCTGCGCAGGAGCACCGAGTCGGCCAGCACGTTCGCGGCAGGGACCTCGACGTCGAGTGGCCGGCCGGCGACCAGTGGTCCGAGTGCCGTGACGGTTGCCGCCACCTCCTCGCGCAGGTCGACACACGTGATGCCCGCGCGCATGCGCCCGGCCTCGACCTGGGAGAAGTCGAGCAGCCGCTCGACCAGATCACCGAGCTCGCTGGAGTGGTGACAGATCTTGTCGACGAACATCAGGCGTTCTTCGTCGGTGAGCGACGTCCAATGAGCGCGCAGGGTCTCGGCAAAACCGCCGACGCACGTCAGCGGCGTCCGCAGCTCGTGGGACACCGACGCCATCAGCTCCCTGCGCATGTCGAGCATCTGTTGCAGCTCGGCGACGAGGGCACGCTCGAGGTCGAGGCGACGCAGGTTGCCGAGGGCGATCCCGGCATAGGACGCAAGGGCAATCGCCAGGCGGCGTTCCTCGGGGTCGAAACGGCGGGTGTCGAGCGTGAGCACGGCGAGGACGCCAAGCGGCGTCTCGTCGGCCGGGGGCACCGCCACGAACAGGCGACCGTCGGACTCGGACGTCGTCTGAAGCGACGCCAGGAAGTGGCGGGCGTCGTTCAGGAGCCTCGCTCGGTCGCCGAGGTACGAACCGGCCGACGCCTCCTGCGTCAGGCCGTTCTCACCCAGACCGAACAGCGCGCAACCATCGGCGCGCAGCAGCCGCCGCGCGCCTTCGACGACCTCGGCGAACACCTCGGGCCGGGCCGACGCCGACGTGACGAGCAGCCCGATCCGTTCCAGCTCGCCCGCCCGGCGCACGAGATCGTGATGGAGCCAGGCGCGCCGCGCCACGTCAACCAGGATGTCGAGGTAAGTCGCGTCTTTGACGAGGTAGTCGACCGCTCCGCGGCGCATCGCCTCCACCGCCAGACCTTCGGATCCCATCCCCGTCGCCATGACGACCGACGCTCCGGTCTCGGCCAGCGTCGGCAGGAGGTCGAGGCCCGACGTCCCCGGGAGACGGTGGTCGAGGATGACGAGGTCGACCGACCCGACCTGGGCGAGTGCCTCCTCGGCGTTGCTCGCCACGTCCACGACGAAGCCGGCGCGCTGCAGGCGGTGCCGAGCCAGGTACCGGTGGTCGGGATCGTCGTCGACGACGAGGACGCGCACGCCCGTCGCCTTGCGTACGTCGATGCGATCCTCCACGCGACCTCCACCCCCGTCCGCGGAGCGGACATTTCGAACCTTAAAGAGGCGCACGCCTCAAAGCGATAGACACGCTGCGCTATTTGGGTTGCGAGGAGGGACTAGTCCTCACTGAGCGGGAGCGTGAAGGTCATGCACGCGCCGCCTCCGGCGCCCTCGCCGGCCCAGATGCGGCCGCCCATGCCCTCGACCAGGGCCCGGCAAATGAACAGCCCCAGACCCACACCGATGCCGCCGTCCTGGAGGCGCACGAACTTCTCGAAGATGTGGTCGCGCTCGCCGGACGGAATTCCCTCGCCTCTGTCGGTCACCGAGATGCGCACCTCGTCGGTGTCACTGCGCACCTCGATGGCGATGGGAGCCTCGTGCGGCGAGAACTTGGTGGCGTTGACGATCAGGTTCATCAGCACGTGCTGCACGGCGGCCCGATCGGCGAGAACAGGCGGGAGGTCGGCTTCGATGTCGACCTCGAGGGGATGGTCGTCGGCGAGTGGTGCCAGGTCGTCGGCGAGCGCCTTCAGGAGGTCGTTGACACTCGACGTGGCCCCGTAGGAGGCCAGGTCCTCGCTGGAGAGCGTGAGCCAGCGCAGGTGCTGGAAGTTGTCGATGAGCACGCGGAGCTGGTCGATCTGGCGGTTCATCCGCGCCACGATGTCGAGACGGCGGTCGTCGGCCAGCAGCTCCCAGTGATCCCGCAGCATCTGGCCGTAGCCCGACACGATCGTCACCAGGTTGCCGATCTCGTGACCGAGAACGCGCAGCAGCTCGTCGGCTGAAAGCCCGGCGAGCGGATCGTCGCTGGTGTTCTGTGTCGCCATGTCAGGCGACGCTGGTGTCCCCCGGCGACGGCTGCATGATCTCGATGAGCGCTTGCACGAGCCGGCGCGGCGGGACACCCTTCTCCAAGTAGGCGACGGCGCCGCCCTTGAGGGCAACCGGCGCCATGCGGGCCTCTTCGAATCCCGACAGCACGACGACCTTGGTCGCCGGGGATGCCTCGAGGATCCGAGGCAAGGCCTCGAGTCCGTCGAGGGCGGGCATCGACAGGTCGAGCAGGGCGAGGTCGGGTTTGTACATGGCGGCCAGGTCGACGGCGTGGGCGCCGTCCATGGCCTCGGCCACCACGGTGAACCGGCCGCTCAGCTCCAGCGCCAGCCGCAACATCGAGCGCAGGTCCTGCACGTCGTCAGCGACGAGGACGCGGAAGACCTCGTTCTCCTCAGTCACGCGTTCCAGTCTGACACCTACAGGTACTGCATCGGGTCCACGGGCGTGCCCCGCACTCGGACCTCGAAGTGCAGATGGGGACCGGTACACAGCCCCGTGCACCCGACGTAGCCGATCACCTGGCCACGAGAGACGAGCTGGCCGGGCGAAACGACGATGCTGCTCTGGTGCCCGTAGAGGGTCGCCAACCCGTTGCCGTGGTCGATGATCGTGGCGTTGCCGTAGCCGCCGAGGGGCCCGGCCGACACGACGACGCCATCGGCGGCGGCATGGATCGGCGTGCCGTACGGAGCACCGAAGTCGACGCCGGTGTGGAAGCGCACGTCGCCGTAGATCGGGTCGATGCGCGGCCCGAAGGGGGACGTGACTGGCGCGCCGGGAATGGGCATCGCCAAGACGCCGTGTCCCGACGGCGCAACGGTCTGCCCGGACTGACGACCGCGGAGCTGGGCAGCGAGGGCATCGGACTGGCGCTGCAGGGCGACGATCTGGGCCGTGAACTCGGCCTTGCGGGCTTGGAGCTGCCCGAGGACGTCGTTCTGCTTGGCGACCTCGGCGGCCGCCTGCTGCCGCAGGTCGTCCTGGGCCTGCCGGCGGTCGGCGAGGTCCTGCTGCTTGGAGCCGATCACGTCGCGCTGCTGCAGTGCCTGGTCGCGGGTGAGGTCGAGGGCATCGCGGAGGTCGGTGGCCTGGCCCTTGAGTTGCTCGTACTTGCTGACGACGGCCCGGTCGTCGTCGAGGGCCGAACGCACATACGCGCTCGCGGCCGCGAGGTCGCTGAAGCTGCGCACGCGCAACAGGAGGTCGGCGTATCGCGCCGCCCCGCTCTCGCCGGTGTAGGCAGCGAGAGCGCGGTCGACCATGTGGTGGCGGGCATCGAGGAGGCGGTCTTGGGTGTCGTCGAGCTGGGCCTGGGCGTTTAGCTGTCGGGCCCCGAGGTCGTCGAGGCGGCCTTGGGAGTCGGTGAGCGCGGCCTGCACGGGGACCAACTGGTGGTCGAGGTCGGCGACGCGCTGATTCAGGTCGGCGAGGCGGGCCTTGGACTGGTCGAGCTGGTCGAGGAGTGCGGCCTCGTCGGCGGACACCTCATTGAGCTGGCCCTTCAGGGCCTGGAGCTGCTGCTGCGCGGGCGTCGTCGTGGGCGGCTTTGGCTTCACCGCCAGTGCCGGCCTCGCCATGACCAGCAGCGCCAGCGCCGTCAGGACGGCACCGACGACCCGCACCCGTGCCACACGAGTCACAGCAACAACATTAGCAACAGAGCGCGGCCGCACAACCGCACATATCGGTCGTCAGCGGGTTGACGCTTTAGACGTCGAGGAATCTCGACACGGCGATAGCCGAGCCGACGGCCCCCACGAGCATCCCCACGACGACGAGGAAGATGCCGGTGCCGATGACCTCGTTGGTGCTCACCGCGAACTCGTGGAAGAGCTGGACGTGGCGCACGGCGTGCTGGGCGAAGTTGCGCACGACGTACACGACGGCGAACGCGCCGAGCGCCCCGATGAGGCCCTGCACCAGGCCCTCGAACATGAACGGCACGCGGATGAACCAGTTCGTCGCACCGACCAGCTTCATCACCGCGACCTCACGCCGTCTCGCGTAGATCGCCATGCGGATGGTGTTGAGGATGAGCAGCGAGGCCGCGGCGAGCAGCACGATGGCCACGGCCCAGATCAGGAGCTGGGCGTAGCGCGTCACCGACAGCAGCGCCTTGACGGTGTCCTTGGCGTAGACGACGTCACGTACGCCGGCCGCGTCCTTGAAGCGGTTGCCGATGACGTCGACCTGCGCGGCCTGGCGCGGCACCACCCGGAACGACGGCGGCATCTGGTCGACGCTCAGCGTCTCGAGCATGTCGGGCGAGTTCGAGAACATCTTGCGGAACTCGTCGTAGGCACCCTGCTTGGTGACGAAGCGAACCTTCTTGACCTCCGGCGTCGACCGAAGCTCGCGGTCGACGGCGTCGATCTCCTGCGGCGCGGCGTCGGACTTCATGAAGACCGAGAGCTCGACACCGCCCTTCCACTGGATGGTGGCCTTGTCGACGCCCTGCTTGAGCAGAAGGGCACCGCCCACCAAAGCGAGCGACACAGCAACGACGACGATGGCAGCCGACGTCATAAAGACGTTGCGCTTCAGGTTGGCAATCGTCTCGCGAATGAAATAGAGGAACTGACTCATCTCGCGCTCACGCGTTGAAGGCGCCGTACACACCACGGGCCTGGTCGCGGACGAGGGTGCCGCGGTCGAGCTCGATGACCCGGCGGCGCATGGTGTCGACGATCGACTGGTCGTGCGTGGCCATCACGACCGTGGTGCCCGTGCGGTTGATGCGGTCGAGAAGGCGCATGATGCCGACCGACGTCGAGGGGTCCAGGTTCCCGGTGGGCTCGTCGGCCAGCAGGATCAGCGGCCGGTTGACGAAGGCCCGTGCGATCGACACGCGCTGCTGCTCCCCGCCGGAGAGCTCACTGGGGAAGTTGTCGCTCTTCTTGGTGAGGCCGACGAGGTCGAGGATCTGGGGCACCTGCGAGGCGATGACGTGGTGAGGGCGCCCGATGACCTCGAGGGCGAAGGCCACGTTCTCGTAGACCGTCTTGTTCGGCAGCAGCTGGAAGTCCTGGAAGACGGTGCCGATGTTGCGCCGCAGGTAGGGCACCTTCCAACTGTTGAGGTTGCCGATGTCCTTGCCCGCCACCCAGATGCGACCGGAGTCGGGCTCCTGCTCCTTGAGCAGCAGACGGATGAACGTTGACTTGCCCGAGCCGGAGGGGCCGACCAGGAAGACAAACTCGCCCTTCTGGATATCGGCACTCACGTCTCGTAGGGCAACTACGTCGCCCTTGTAGATCTTGGTGACGTTCTCGAGCCTGATCATGTGATCGGGAGTGGTCGGTCCGCACGTGGGGTGACCGGGCGACCGACCCGCGAAGCCTACCAAACCCCCTTGGGGGGGCAGGGGGACGCCCCATCAACGGCGAATAACTCCGTTCATGAATGGTATTCGACGGTCAATTGGGGTTGTCCTGGTCGGAATAGCCATTTTTGTCGGATTTTCTGGAGTGGCGCACGCCGCCCAACAGAGCACCGGAGAGGCCGAGAACACCCTCACCGCCGACATCAATCAGGAGCGCACCAGCCGGGGGCTGGGGGCGCTGACCGTCGCCGACGACCTCGTCGCCTACGCCGAGCACCACTCCGCCGACATGGCCGCCGCCGGCCACCCGTACCACGACCCCAACATCCAGACGAACGTGCAGAACTGGCAGCACCTGGGCGACAACGTGGGCTCGGGGCCCGATGCCGATCACCTGCACCAGGGATTCATGAACTCCCAGATCCACCGCGACGAGATCCTGATGCCCGACTACACCCAGGTCGGCGTCGGCGCGTACTGGGCGGGCAACGTCCTGTACGTCACCGAGGTCTTCCGCCGGCCCGAGCAGGCGGCTGCGCCCGTCGTCCGCACGGTCACCGCACCTGCACCTCGTCCGGCGGCCGCCCCGCGGGTCGCCGCCCGTCCGGCCGCAGCGGCTGTCGTTCCCACGCCGGCGCCGGCCCCGACCACGCCGCCGACCACCGCGGCAGCGGCGCCGTCCACGTCGACCTCACTCGTCGCCGCGGCTGCGCCGCAGTGGCCGCCGGCCAGTGCAGTCCTCAACACCCGGTCGGCCGCCAGCCACGGCGCCAAGCACACCGACCTGTCGGCCGTCGCCGTGGCCGCCGCCCTGCTGCTGATGCTCGTCGCCGGCGTCGAAGTCCACAGCCTCCGTCGCCGCGCCGAACGCTCCTAGCGATCCGTTCAGGCGACGCCTTGTTGGCGGCGCCAGCGGAGGTAGGCCTCCATGAACTTGTCGAGGTCGCCGTCGAGGACGCCGTCGACATTGCCGGCCTCATGCCCGGTGCGGTCGTCCTTGACGTTCTGGTACGGCGCCAACACGTAGTGGCGGAAGGCCTGGCCCCAGCCCACCTCGGTCTGGGGACCGGAGATGGCGTCGAGCTCGGCCTTGCGATGCTCGCGCTGGAGCTCGGCCAGCTTCATGCCCAGGATCTGCATGGCCTTGGCCTTGTTCTGATGCTGGCTGCGCTCGTTCTGGACGGCGACGACGACGCCGGTCGGCAGGTGGGTCAGGCGGACCGCGGAGTCGGTGACGTTGACGTGCTGGCCGCCAGCCCCTGACGATCGATAGGTGTCGACGCGGAGGTCCTTCTCCTCGATCTCGACCTCGTCGCCCGCATCCTCGAGGAACGGCACTGCGCTGAACGAGGCGAACGACGTCTGGCGCCGGTGCTGGGCGTCGAAGGGCGACATGCGCACCAATCGGTGCACGCCCTTCTCGCCGGTGAGCAGCCCGTAGGCGTACCGGCCCTTGACGATGAACGTGGCCGAGAGAATCCCCGCCTCCTGGCCGGCCGACACTTCGTCGAGCTCGACGGAGAAGCCGCGGCGCTCAGCCCAGCGCAGGTACATGCGCAGCATCATCTCGGCCCAGTCTTGGGCGTCGGTGCCGCCGGCCCCGGCGTGGATCTCGCAGACAGCGTCGAGCTCGTCGTGCTCGCCCGAGAACAGCGACCGCAGCTCCAGATCGTCGAGCGACTTGCTCACCGCGGCCAACGTCTCGGCGACCTCGGGCTCGACGGAGTCGTCGCCTTCCTCGACTGCAAGCTCGTAGAGGGTCTCGGCATCGGACAGGCGAGTAGCGAGCCCCTCGAGCTCGTCGACGTCGGCCTTGACGCGCGACAGGTCGGTGGTGACCTTGCGCGCCTGGTCGGTGTCGTCCCACAGATCGGGGCGGGACGCCTCGACCTCGAGCTCGGCGAACCGCTTGCGCAAGCCGTCGAGATCGAGGTACCGCTCGGCGTCGCTCAGCCGCTGAGCGAGCGCGCGTAACTCATCGGAGAAGTCCTGCAAGTTTCAGGCGCCAGTCCCGTGGCAGCGCTTGTACTTCTTGCCGCTGCCGCACCAGCAGGGGTCGTTGCGGCCGATCTTCTCGTGTTCGTCTCTGACGACCTGTGTGACGGCCGGTACGTCCTCGATGAACTCGGGCGGAGCATCCTCCATGCCACCCATCTGGGCGGCCTGGAGCTGGGCGGCCTGGATCATGCCGCCGCTCCCCTGCACGGGATCCTCGGGCGCCGAGTACTGGACGTTGAGCACGTGGGGTCCGGCGGCCGGCTGCTCGGCGACGACCTCGAGATGCATCACGTACTTCACGAAGTCCTCGGCGATGGCGCCCATCATCATCGAGAACATCTCGAAGCCCTCGCGCTGCCACTCGACGAGCGGGTCCTTCTGACCCATGGCCCGCAGGTTGATGCCCTCCTGCAGGTAGTCCATCTCATAGAGGTGCTCGCGCCAGCGCTGGTCGATGATCGAGAGCATCACCCGGCGTTCGATCTCGCGCATGGCCTCTTCGCCGATGTCCCGCTCGCGCTGCTCGTAGTACGACGTGGCCTCGGCAAGGAGACTCTCGTAGATCTCGTCTGCCACGCGCGCCTGGGCGAGCTCTTCGGCGGTGAACTTTGTCGGGTAATAGGTGAGGACGTCGTTCATCAGGCCCTCGAGGTCCCAGTCCTCCGAGAAGTCCGTGGGGCAGTAGGTCTCCACCGCGTGCTGCATGGCGGTGTCGAGGGACTCGAAGGCCTGGTCGCGAAGGCTCTCGCCGTCGAGGATCTGCTGGCGGCGCGCGTAGATGACCTTGCGCTGCTCGTTCATGACCTCGTCGTACTTGAGGACGTCCTTGCGGATCTCGGCGTTGCGGTCCTCGACCGTGCCCTGGGCCTTCTCGATCGCCCGGGACACCATCCGCGAGTCGATGGGCACGTCCTCGGGCAGGGCCTTGTTCATGACCCAGTTCATGGCGCCGGTCGCGAACAGGCGCATGAGCTCGTCCTCGAGGGAGAGGTAGAAGCGGCTCTCGCCCGGGTCGCCCTGGCGGCCCGCACGGCCTCGGAGCTGGTTGTCGATGCGCCGGCTCTCGTGGCGCTCGGTGCCGAGCACGTACAGCCCGCCCAGCTCCCGGATCTTGTCACCCTCGACGCTGCACTCGTCCTGATAGCGCGCCATCAGCTCCTCGAACCGAGGCTTGCCTTCCTCGCTGTCGGGGTCGAGACCCTCGGCCGCGAGGTCGAGCTTGGCCAGACCCTCGGGGTAGCCGCCGAGAAGGATGTCGACGCCGCGGCCGGCCATGTTGGTGGCGACGGTGACGGCGTTCAGGCGCCCGCCCTGGGCGACGATGACTCCCTCCCGCTCGTGCTGCTTGGCGTTGAGGACGGTGTGGGGCACACCCCGCCGCTCGAGCATCCTCGACAGCCGCTCGGACTTCTCGACCGACACGGTGCCGACCAGTACGGGCTGGCCCTTCTCGTTGCGCTCGACGATGTCCTCGACGACCGCCTCGAACTTGGCCTGCTCACCCTTGTAGATCAGGTCGACCTGGTCGATGCGGATCATGGGCCGGTGGGTGGGTATCTCGACCACCGGCAGCTCGTAGGTGTGGGCGAACTCGCCCGCCTCGGTGACCGCGGTACCGGTCATGCCGGCGAGCTTGTCGTACATGCGGAAGTAGTTCTGGAGCGTGATGGTGGCGAGGGTCTGGTTCTCCTCCTTGATACGCACCCGCTCCTTGGCCTCCACCGCCTGGTGAAGACCTTCCGACCAGCGCCGCCCTTCGAGCACGCGGCCGGTGAACTCGTCGACGATCTTCACCTCGCCGTTCTGGACGACGTATTCGTCGTCGCGCTTGAACAGTTCCTTGGCGCGGAGCGCGGCCTGCAGCTGGTGGACGTAGTTGGCCGAGAGCTCGTCGTACAGGTTCTCGACGCCGAGCGCCTTCTCTACCTTCTCGATCCCCGACTCGGTGGGCGCGACCGTCTTCTTCTCCTCGTCGACGTCGTAATCGACGTCGCGCTGGAGCGTGCGGACGATGCCGGCGAACTTGTAATAGAGCTGGGCCGCGTCCTCGACCCGACCGCTGATGATGAGCGGCGTGCGGGCCTCGTCGACCAGGATCGAGTCGACCTCGTCGACGATCGCGTAGAGATGGCCGCGCTGGACCATCTGGTCCTTCGACATGGCCATGTTGTCGCGGAGGTAGTCGAACCCGAACTCGTTGTTGGTGCCATAGGTGATGTCGCAGGCGTAGGCCTGGCGCTTGACCTCGGGGTCCTCCATGCCCGGGACGACGAGGCCGACGGTCAGGCCCATCCACTTGTGGATCCGGCCCATCCATTCCGAGTCGCGCGTCGCCAGGTAGTCGTTGACCGTGATGAGGTGCATCCCCCGGCCGCTGAGGCCGTTGAGATAGGCGGGCAACGTGGAGACGAGGGTCTTGCCCTCGCCGGTGCGCATCTCGGCGATCCAGCCGAAGTGGAGGGCGGCGCCGCCCATGAGCTGCACGTCGAAGTGGCGCTGGCCGATGACCCGCTTGGCCGCCTCTCGCGTGACGGCGAACGATTCGATGAGGAGGTCGTTGAGGGCCTCGTCGACGTCGTCGCCGGCGTTGGCGATGCGCTCGCGGAACTCGACGGTCTTGTGGCGGAGGGCATCGTCGCTCAGCGCCTGGATCTCCGGCTCCAGGGCGTTGATGTCCGGGACCAGCGACTGGAGGGCCTTGAGCTTCCTTCCCTCGCCGGCCCGAAGGACGCGACTGAATACAGACATGGGGGCGATTGTACTGGCGGCCCTGGCGCTTCTTTGGCGGCCGTCAGGCCGGGCGGTGGGCGACGATGTGCATGTTGTCGCCGAGGTTGACCGGAACCCGCCAGTGCTCGGGGACCACGGTACGGATCGACTCGGCCACCGAATCGACGGCCGGAACCGCCGCCGCGACCTTCGTCAGGAGGTAGTCGACCGAGACGACGTGGCTGTACAGCCCAATGCGCTCGACACGGAACCCGGCCTGTTGCAGCAGGCTGGCGACCGTGTGCCGGTCGAAGTAGTAGAGGTGCATCTCCA
>JAFAUA010000075.1 GCA_019243595.1 Acidimicrobiia bacterium | reverse complement strand
GGCGTGATCCACCGGCTGACGTAGTGCATGCGGTCGAGGTCGAGGCGCAGTCCTTCGGTCGCACACATCTCCGCGAGCGACGTGTCGCCGCTCGCGATCGCCCACCGATACGCCGAGAAGCGCTCTGCGGTTGTCGGATCGTCGAGGCGGACAACATCGCCGGTGCCGTCGACGGCCAGCAGGAACCCCGCCTCTTCGAAGCACTCACGCGCGGCCGCCACCTTGAAGGCCAGGCTGGCTTCTCCGCCCATCTCCCGATCCGCGTCGTCGACGGCCCCGCCGGGAAAGACGTGCGCGCCGCCGGCGAACACCAGGCTGAGGCTGCGCCGAATCATGAACACTTCGAGGCCCTCAGCGCCGTCGCGAACGAGCATGACGGTGGCCGCGTCCCGGACAGGAACGGCGGTCACCGCGACGAGGTGGCGCGGCGACCGAGCACGGCCGAAGGCTACTTCTAGCTACCCTCCCTGCTCGTGGCGAGCTCGGACGTGCTGCCCAGCCGCGTTCCCCCTCGATCGCGACAGCCTGCGTCTTCTTGGCGCGATCGGCTGCTGCCGAAGAGCGTGCTGGGGATGACGATGCTGCTGTTGATGGCATCGCTCGGCGCTGCCTTCAGCGGCACCGTGCTCTACGCCTACTACGAGTACCGCCTCAACAAGAACGAGCAGCGGGTCACCAACTTCATCAACACCTTCGACAAGCAGTTCAAGGGCGCGATCAACGCCATCGACACCGAGCGCGAGGACGCCAAGAATCAGATCAAGCAGCAGCTGGAGCCGCTGCAGAAGGTCGCCGCCGAGGGCACCACCCTCGACACCCTGCTCAAGAACGCCTCGCCGTCGGTGTGGTTCGTGCACACCCTCGACGAGAACGGCCAGCCCTCGGTCGGCACGGCATTCGTCGTCGCGTCCGACAGCAACCAGACGCTGCTTCTGACGTCGTTCAACACCGTGCGGGCCGCCACCCACCAGCCCGGGCCCACCGTCTCGGTCACCCGGGGCAGCGAGGACGACAAGGTGCAGCTCTGGACCTGGCAGGAGGCCAAGGACCTGGCCCTGCTGATCCTCCAGAAGCCCAACCAGCCCCGGCTGAACTGGTCCGGCGACAGTCCGGCGGTCAAGACCGGCGACCGCGTCTTCGCGGTGTCGGGCCTCGGCGCCGGAGGCGGGAGCATCACCCAAGGCCTCGTCGCCGACGTCTCCGGCACCGGCATCATGAGCGACACCCAGATCGCTCCGATGTTCCAGGGTGGACCGCTGATCAACTCCAAGGGCGACGTCGTGGGTGTCGCTTCCCGCGCCTACGCCCCACTCGGTTTTCCGAGCGACGGCGTGTTCTTCTCGGTGCCGATCCGCTCAGCGTGCGACCAGGTCCTGCGCTGTCCGAGCGGCACCCCGAACGCGCCGGGCCAGCAGGGCCACTAGCAGCTACCCGATCACGGGCCGTCTGGTCGTCGTCGACGTCGTCGACGTGTCGAACGGCGCGATCGTCGTGGTCGTGGTCGGCGCCGTGGTGACGGGTGCTGCGATCCGTGGGGGCGGGAATCCCTGCTGGTAGGTGCCCCCGGGACCGGTCTGGTCGGCGTAACGGCGATAGCCGGGGTCGATCCCGCCGCGCGCCTGGCGGTCGAGCTGGTCGGCCACCGGCTTGAGCGGTGCGGGCTGATTGAAGTCCGTCGCCGGCACATCCTTCAGCGCTTCGGACATGAACGCCGCCCACGTACGCGCCGGGACTGTGCCGCCGTAGGTGCCGTGGGGCAGCGGGTCGGAAACCTCGCCGTCGGAGTTGCCGTACCAGACCGCGGTGGAGAGCGTCGGGGTGTACCCGACGAACCAGGCGTTCCCGAAGTTGTCGGTCGTCCCGGTCTTGCCCGCCGCCGGGCGGTTGATGTTGGCGCCGGTGCCGGTACCGCTCGAGATCACGCCTCGCAGGACGTCGGTGACGTTGTCGGCGATGACTTCCTGCATCACCCGCTTGGGCTCGCGCTTGGTGTTGTCCTCGAGCACGGTGCCGTTGGAGTCCTCGATCTTGACGATCGGCGTCGCCGGATTCTGGAGCCCGCGGGCCGCGAACACCGAGTAGGCGGCCGCCATGTCGACGGGCGCCACATCCGGCGAACCGAGCGTGAGGCTGCTCTGGTAGGCCCGGCCGGTCACGGCGTCGGTGGCGTCGGCGTTCACGCGTGTGATGCCGAGGCGGTGCGCGAGCTCGGCCGTCGCCTTCACGCCGACGTTGCCGATCAGCTGGGCGAACACGGTGTTGACCGAGTGGACGGTCGCCGACCGAAGGGTCATGGACCCGCCGCCCTCGCCCTCGACGTTGTGCACGGTGCAGGACGAGCCGGCTGTCGCGACGCAGTGCGGGTACGTGTAGGCGTTGGGCGCCGGATACACGCGCTCGGGGGTGATCCCTTCTTCGAACGCCTTCGCCAACGTGAACGGCTTGAACGACGACCCTGGCTGGCGGCCGCCACCGCCGCCCGGGACACAGATCGGCTGGTCCGAGGGGGCGGTCGCCGTGCCGGCACCCGCCTCCTCGGGCTTGGCGGGCGGCGGACACGCGCCCAGCGCGAGGTTGACCTGTGAGGCGCCGAAGTCACGGCCGCCCACGAGCGCCTTGACGAACCCGGTCTGGGGCTCGACCGAGACGAGCGACATCTCGCGCGGCGCCTTCGTCCCCCGCAGGGCGTTCGCCACCGACGCCTCAGCGTTGGACTGCAGGTTGGGGTCGAGGCTGGTCTGGATGCGCAGGCCGCCGCGGTACACCTTGTCATGGCCGTACTTGGCCACCAGATACTTGCTGACGTAGTCGACGAAGTACGGGAACTGTGTCTGCTGGCGCTCGGGCGGAAACACGTTCGTGTGTGGCCCTTTCGGCTCGGGCGTCGCCGTCCCCACGACGTAGATGCGGGCCGCCATCGCCTGGTTGAACTGGTCGGGCGTGATGCGCTTCTGGTCGAGCATCTGCTGCAGGACGAGCTCCCGTCGCTGTTCGGCGGGCTCGGCGTTGACGCGGGGGTCGTAGTAGCTGGGCGCCCGGATCACCGCTGCGAGCAGCGACGCCTCGGCGAGGGTCAGCTGGGTCACCGGCTTGCGGAAGTAGGTCTGGCTGGCGGCACCGACGCCGTATGCGCCACCGCCCAGGTAAATCGTCGACAGGTACTGATAGAGGATGTGGTCCTTCGGTGCCTGTCGATCGAGCTGGCTGGCGAGGATGGCTTCGCGGATCTTGCGAGCGACCGACCGTTGGCGGCCCGTGTACGCGTTCTTCACGTACTGCTGGGTGATCGTCGACCCGCCCTGGACCGCTTGCCCGCGGATGTCGGCCCACATGGCGCGCAGCGTGCCTTGGGGGTCGACGCCACCGTGGCTATAGAAGCGCTTGTCCTCGATCGCCACGACTGCCTGCTTGAGGACTTCGGGAATGTCCTGCTGCTGCACTGGGATCGACGTCTCGAACTCACGGAAGACGGCGATCTCGTTTCCGTTGATGTCGTAGACGTGGCTCATGCTCGACGTCGCGTTCAGCTTGGGCTTCGGCAGCGTGGCCGGCAGCGGCAGGAACAGGAACGCGCCGAGCACAGTGCCCACCGTGCCGATCGGCACGAGGATGGCGCTGGCGACGAAGACGATCCCTGCTCGGACGGCCCGGTGCATGAGTGGCCCTCAGTTCACCACTTGAGCGGGGCCGACCAACCGGCAGGCTCGGACGCGTCAGTAGTGTCTGGCCGTGCGTCCGCCTTCGGTCGACGCCGTCGCCCGTGAATTGGCCGACGTCGGCCTTCCTCACCCCTTGCTTGTGGACGCCGCCCGCGCTGCCATCGCCGCGGGCGACCCGGACTCGGCGCGGGCCCGGGCCGAGGACCTGCGACGCGACCTGCTACGGCCGGTGGTCAACGCCACCGGTGTCCTCCTCCACACCAACCTCGGGCGTGCGCCGATCGCCCACGCCCAGGTGCCGACGTACACCAACCTCGAGTTCGACGTGACGACCGGCCGCCGCGGCTCGCGCGGTCGCAACGCGGCGACGCTCCTCGCCCGGGCGGCCGGCGCCGAGGCGGCCCTCGTCGTCAACAACGGCGCGGCGGCCGTGCTGCTCGTGCTTGCGGCCCTGGCGCGCGACCGCGACGTCGTCGTGTCCCGCGGCGAGCTGGTCGAGATCGGCGGCGGTTTCCGCGTGCCCGAGGTGATGACCCAATCCGGCGCCCGCCTCGTCGAGGTCGGCACAACCAACCGCACCCATCGCCGCGACTACGAGCGGGCCGTACGTACTTCGTCGGACGCGGCGCTCGTGCTGAAGGTGCACCAGTCGAACTACCGGATCGTGGGCTTTACCGCGGCCGTTGACGTGCGCGAGCTGACGGGGCTCGACGTCCCGGTGGTCGTCGACCTCGGCTCGGGACTGCTCGACGCCGCGACGCCATGGCTGTTGGGCGGGCCGCCATCCTGGCTCGCACACGAGCCCGCCGTCCGACAGACCCTCGAGGCCGGCGCCGCCGTCGTGACCTTCTCCGGCGACAAGCTGCTCGGCGGACCTCAGGCCGGTGTGGTCGCCGGCCGCGCCGACCTGGTCGAGGCGTGCGCGGCCCATCCGCTGGCGAGGGCTCTGCGACCCGGCGCCCTGGTGCTCAGCGCCCTGCAGGAGACCGCGCTCGCCTATCTGCGCCGCGATGGCGACGCCATCCCGTTCTGGCGGATGGCAACCCTG
>JAFAUA010000409.1 GCA_019243595.1 Acidimicrobiia bacterium | reverse complement strand
GTCGAGGCCATGGCCGCCCTCCGCCAAGGCATCGAGGACCACTTCATCGACGAAGAGGACCGCGCCTTCCCCCGCCTCGCCGCAACGTTCACCGACGAAGACCTCGACGCCCTCGAGCGCCGTCGCCACCGGATGCCGAAAGACATGCGGGTGATGTTCATCGCCGCCGAGGACGGCGCCGCCCGACGGGCCAACGCACGAGATCTTGTGGCGGCCCTACCGCTCGGCGACCGCATCCGCCTGGCCCTGTTCTGGCGCCGCCACTACCGCAAGATCGTCGCCCCCGTCCTCGCCATCAAGTAGGGCGGCGCCTACCGCTCATTCCGAGGGTGGATGTCGGCCCTATAGGGCGGACTTCCACCCTCAGAATGCGGATCCTCTACAGCTCGACGGTTTTGCCGTCCTTCCATTGGCGGAGGACGAGGTAGCCGCCCTTGAGGGCAGCGTGGTCGTAGTTGCCGAAACCCATCGTCGTGCCCTCGTAGCCGGTGGCCGCCGGGAGGCGCTTGATCTCTTCGAGCGCATCTTTGATCCCCGGACCGGTGAGGTGAACGGCGCGGCCGAGGGCCTCGGCGACCAGGCGGCCGATGTCGTAGGCGGCGACGCCGACGGGTCCGGCCGCCGTCCTCGGTGAGCGCGCCTTGAGCTCCTGGCGGCGGACGTTGCCGTCCGAGACGGTGTCGACGTACGCCCAGCCCTCGAAGCCGGCCCGCCAGTCCTTGCGGGCGTAGCCGAACATCAGGGCCGAGTTGGCGACGACGGTGACGTCCCATCCGGCGTCGGCAATGGCGACGGCGACGGCGCGCGAGGCCTGGCCCATACCGAGGTAGACGAGGGCCTCCGGCTTCGGCTGGCGCAAGCGGTCGACGATCGCACCCGCCTCCTCGGCGAGCGGCGAGATGGCGGCCCGGCCGAGCAACTCGATGCCGTTGCGGTCGCACGCCGCCTCGAACGAGCTGACGTATCCCGATCCCACCGGCGACTTGTCGTGGATCACCACGGCCGAGTGCAGCCCGCGCTCGCGCAGGTGCTCGGCCAGCAGGATGGGCTCCTCGGCGAGCGAGCCCACCTGGTAGTGGAACATGTACTCGCTCCGCGTGCGCTCGCCACCCGTGTAGTTGATGCACGGCACTTCCGCGGCATCGGCCCAGTCGCGAACGAGCAGTCCGTTGTCGCTGATCGAGGGGCCGATCACCACCAGCACGCCGGCGTCGACGAGCTCGTTGAAGTTGCGGCGTAGGTCGTGTGCGGACCCGGCCGGCAACCCGGCCGCCTGGCGCGGCACCAGCTCGACCGGCCGGTCGAGCTCGACCTCGCTCAGCCCTTCGCGGACCGCCGCTTCGACGCTCGCACCACCGTCGTGCTGCGGATAGTCGAAGAGGATGCCGACGAGCAGGGGCGAGGCGGCCATTGCAGGACCGGACGATAATCACCCCGTGCGCATCCCGGAGGAGCTCGCCGAGCGAGCCGAGCGGTTCGGCGAACGGGTGGCCATCGACGTCGACAGCGGCGGCACCCTGACGTACCGGGAGTGGGACGACCGGGCGAACGGCGTTGCCCGCGCCCTCGCCGCGAGCGGTGTCGTCAAGGGCGACCGCGTGGGCCTGCTGATGTCGACCGCCGACGCCATCGAGTTCGGGATCGGGTACGTCGCCGCCCACCGGGCCGGCGCCGCGGCCGTGCCGATCAACCCGAGGTACGCGAAGCGGGAGATCGACCACGTGGTCGCCGACTGCTCACCCCGCATGGTCCTCGACGCCGACGGCCTCCGAGCCCTCGAAGCGAACGCACAGGACACCGCGGCGTTCGCCGTCGACGTCGGCGACGACGACATCGCCGACATCTTCTACACGTCGGGCACCTCAGGGCTTCCGAAGGGGGTTGTGTCGACCCACGCCAACGCCGCCCACCACTCGCTGAAGCCCATGGAGCCCGGCGGCGTGTTCCAGCACTCGATGCCGCTCGCCACCTTCACCGGCGTGCACGGAGCGCTGCTCACCCCGATGCGGCTGGGCGTCACGAGCGTCGTGCAGCCAGGCTTCGACACGTCCCGGTTCGCGGAGCTGATCGAGGAGAAGCGGTCGAACTACGTGCTGATGGTGCCGGCCCAGATACTGCTGCTGCTCGAAGCGCAGACCCTGCAGGAGCACGACACCTCGTCGGTACTGGCGGTGATGTTCGGCGGGGCGCCGACACCGCCCG
>JAFAUA010000328.1 GCA_019243595.1 Acidimicrobiia bacterium | reverse complement strand
TGACGCCGAGTGCGATGCGGGTGCGCACGTCTCGGAAACCGACAACAAACGCGACGAGGCCGAGGGCCGCGACCCACACAGGGAACAGCCGGCTCGCGTCGTCCCGCAAGGCATGAACGACGTCGCCGAGCGACCGTGGCTGGCTGCCGAAACCGGAACGGACGGTCAGCTGGGCGTGCAGCGGCCCCCAGGACCCGAACGCCCACCACAACCACGCGCCGAGCAGCGCCACTCCTGCTGCCCCGCCGATGACGAGGGCACGGTCGTGGGGACCCGGCCGTTTGCGGAGGATCCGGAGCGCGGCCGCCGCGGCAAGCAGTCCGGCGAGCACGACGCCCTGCCAACTCGACAGCACGCAGACGATCGCGGCGATGGCGACGGCCACAGGTGGTGCGCGAAGGCCGTTGCGCGCTCGGGCGTCCAGGGCCAGAAGGATGACCGCAGGCGCGAGCCCGACGATGGGCGTGTCGAGCATCGTTCCGTAGACCCCGACCATCGGCACCCCGAAACCGAGGGCCACGCCACCCACGGCGGCAGGCCACCCAACGCCAAGCGCACGCAACAACGCCACGGCTCCGATCAAGGCGAGCGCGGTCGCGACGATCGCGGGTAGCCGCGTGGACCACGGGTGCTCACCGAACACCTCCTCGCCGCTCGCTGCTTCGACGACGAGGAGCGGCGGGTGGTCGGCGTAGGTGGAGACGCCGTCGGGCGTGCGGCGCCGGGTACCCATGCGAGACCAGACCACACCATCGGTTCTCAGTGCTCGACTGCCGAAGCCCCACACGGCCCCGTTCACACCGTCGTGAGAGTCGCCGAAGGGACGCGACATCGCCGTCGCGGCGTGTACGCCAAGGACGGCGAGGAGAACGGCCACCAGGCCGTAGGCGACGTTCCGTCCCACCCTCGTATCAACCCAGGCGGGTGCGACAGAACGACGCATCACCTACCGCACGGAGAATCCGGGGGGAACAGCTCGGTCTGGCGAAGGCCATCGATGTGGCGCGAGCGTTGCTCATATGACCCTTCATTTCCGGACGTGCCCGCTGTGCGAAGCCACCTGCGCACTCGAGATCGAGGTCAAGGACGATGGGAGTGTGGGCCGCATCCGCGGCGACCGCGACGACCCGTGGAGCAAGGGCTACATCTGTCCCAAGGGTTCCACGCTGAAGCAGCTGCACGAGGACCCCGATCGGGTACGCACGCCGATGGTCCGTGGTGAAGACGGCGGGCTGCACCCGGCGACGTGGGACGAGGCCTTCGGCGAGGTCGAGCACCGGCTGATGCCGATCATCGAGGAGCACGGCCGGGACGCGGTGGCGATCTACATCGGCAACCCCACCGTGCACAACCTCGCCGGGCTGCTCTTCACCAAGCCCTTGGTCAAGGCCCTGGGCACCAAGAACGTGTACTCGGCGAGCACCGTCGACCAACGGCCCAAGGAGATCAGCACCGGGCTGATGTTCGGCACGCCGATCGCCTTCGCCGTGCCCGACCTCGACCGCACCGAGTACCTGATGATCCTCGGCGGGAACCCGTGGGCTTCGAACGGGTCGCTGGCGACGGCGCCCCACTGGCCGGGCCGCTTGAAGGGCATCCAGGAGCGGGGTGGGCGTGTGGTCGTCGTCGACCCCAAGCGTACGAAGACGGCCGAGGAGGCCGAAGAGCACGTGCCCATTCGCCCCGGCGCCGACGCCCTCTTGTTGATGGCGATGGTCAACGTGCTCTTCACCGACGGCCTTGTCGACCTGGGCGATGCCGCCGGCTACGTCGACGGCGTCGAGGTGGTGCGCGACCTGTGTGCAGAGTTCGACCCCGAGGCAGTGTCCGAGGCGTGCGCGATCGACGCCTCCACGATTCGCCGCTTGGCCCGAGAGGTGGCGGCCGCACCGACGGCCGCGGTCTACGGCCGGGTCGGCACGTCGACCCAGGAATTCGGCACGCTCTGCTGCTGGCTGGTCGACGTCATCAACACGCTGACGGGGAATCTCGACCGCCCTGGTGGCGTCATGTTCTCCAAGCCGGCGGCCGGGTCGGGCAACACCCGAGGCTCGCGTGGAGGCCGCGAGATCAAGCTCGGCCGCCACCGCAGCCGGGTGCGAGGCCTGCCCGAGACGCTGGGCGAACTACCGGTCGTGTGCCTGGCCGAGGAGATCGACACGCCTGGCGAGGGTCAGGTGCGGGCGCTGATCACGTCGGCTGGCAATCCTGTGCTGTCGACACCGAACGGCGGGCGCCTCGACGCCGCCATGGAGCAGCTCGAGCTTGTCGTGTGCGTCGATCCCTACCTGAACGAGACGACCCGCCACGCCCATGTCCTGCTGCCGCCGCCGAGCGCGTTGCAGCGGAGCCATTACGACGTCGGCTTCTGGTCGTTCTCGATGCGCAACTACGCCAAGTACTCGGCGCCGGTGCTGCCGCTCGACGGGGGCCAGGTCGACGAATGGAAGATCCTCGCCAAGCTGGCGCTGATCGCCCAAGGGATGGGTGCGGATGCAGACGTGTCGGTGGCTGATGACCTGGTGATCGACACGCTGGCCCGATCCGCCGGCTTCGACGTGTCGCTCTTGGCGCCGCGCGTCGGCCCCGAGCGCATCCTCGACTTGATGCTGCGCACGGGGCCGTATCAGTTGACGCTGGACGAGGTGATGGCCCACGAGCACGGACTGGATCTAGGGCCGTTGGAGCCCCGTCTGCCGGATGCGCTGCGTACGGCGTCGGGCAATGTGGAACTGGCGCCCCAGCCGATGGTCGACGACGTGCCTCGGCTCCGGGGCGCGTTGGGTCGGGCGAGCAGTGGTGAGTTCGTGCTGATCGGCCGACGCCACCTTCGGTCGAACAACTCGTGGATGCACAACGTGAACGTGCTGGTGAAGGGCAAGCCACAGTGCACGCTCCAGGTGAACCCTTCGGATGCCGAACGGGTTGGC
>JAFAUA010000252.1 GCA_019243595.1 Acidimicrobiia bacterium | reverse complement strand
GTGGCCCTGGCGCGCGAGGCTGGACGAGTCGTCGCCGTGCTCAATCGCAAGGGTCGCGCCCGGCTGCTGGCGTGCGTCGCGTGCGGAGAACTCGGCCGTTGTGAGGTGTGTCGGAGCGCCATCGAGCAGACCAACGCCGGGACGCTGCGGTGTCGGCGATGCGGTGCCGAGCGGCCGTCGGTGTGCCTGGCGTGCGGCGCGACGAAGTTCCGCGTGCTGCGCACGGGCGTCAGCAAGGCGCGCAATGACCTCGAGCGTCTGGCCGGGCGTCCGGTCGCCGAGGTCAGCGCCGAGGCGACCGAGCCGGTCGGCGACGCGTCCGTCATCGTCGGCACCGAGGCGGTGCTGCACCGCGTCGACCGGGCCGACGTCGTTGCCTTTCTCGACTTCGACCAGGAGCTGCTGGCGCCGCGGTATCGCGCCGGCGAGGAGGCACTCGCCCTGCTGGCCCGGGCCGCACGCCTGGTCGGCGGCCGGCGGGACGGTGGCCGCCTGCTGGTTCAGACGCGAATGCCGACCCACGAGGTGATCGACGCGGTGCTGCATGCCGATCCCGGCCGCTTCGCACTCGTGGAATCGGCCCGCCGTGCCGCCCTCCGGCTGCCCCCCGAGTCGGCGCTGGCCGAGATATCCGGCGAGGCCGCGCCGCCGTTCGTTGCCGCCCTGGGCGACGACGGCGTCGACCTGAGCGGGCCCTCGGCCGCCGGACGATGGCTGGCTCGGGCCGAGGACCACCGGCGGCTGTGCGATGGGCTGGCGTCGACGCCGCGGCCGAGCGGCCGTCTCCGCGTCGCCGTCGACCCTCTGCGCCTTTAAGGTTCCCGCCCGTGGCCAAGCGGTTGGTTCTCATCCGGCACGGTGAGACCGAGTGGTCGCGCGACGGACGTCACACCGGTCGCACCGACGTCCCCCTGACGAACGAAGGTGTGAAGCGGGCCCGCTTTCTCGCCCAGCGCCTCCGCCGCCTCGGTGTCGAGCCGCTCCGGGTGCTGTCGAGCCCGCGCCAGCGGGCAATCGAGACGGCGCGGCTGGCCGGCTTCGAGATGCCCGAGGTCACGCACCTGCTGGTCGAGGTCGACTACGGCGAGTACGAGGGGCGCACGTCGGCTGACATCCGCGCCGAGCAGCCCGACTGGGACCTCTTCACCGACGGCACACCAGGCGGCGAGAGCCTCGACGACGCCGCGGAACGCTGCGTTCGCCTCTTGGACGATGTCCGCCCCGAGGACGGCGGCGGCGACATTCTTCTGTTCGCCCACGGCCACATCCTGCGGATCCTGGCCGTGACCTATCTCGGGATGACACCCGACAACGCACGCTGTCTCGCCCTCGACCCTGCCGGGGTGTCGATCCTCGGCCACGAGCACTGGTGGCGAGCGGTTCGGCTCTGGAATTCCGTAACCTGACGCCGTGGCGACGTTCTCGATCCGCACGTTCGGCGACCCGGTGTTGAAGACGCCGACGACCGAGGTCACCGAGCTCGACGACGCGCTCGTTCGTCTCGTCGAGGCGATGATCCAGACGATGTACGAGGCACCGGGCGTCGGCCTCGCGGCTCCCCAGGTCGGCGTGCAGAAGCGTCTGTTCGTCTACGACATCGGCGACGGTCCCAACGTGGTGATCAACCCCGTCCTCAGCGACTTCCGCGACGAGTGGACCTACCACGAGGGCTGCCTGTCGGTTCCCGAGCTGTGGTGGGACATCACGAGGGCCAAGCGGGTCCATCTCAGCGGGATCGACCTCGACGGCAACGAGCTCGACATCGAGGCCGACGAGCTGCTGGCCCGTGTGTTTCAGCACGAGGTCGACCACCTCGACGGCGTGCTGCTCCTCGAGCGGGTCAGTGCTGACGAGCGCAAAGAGGCCATGCGCGCCCTGCGCCAGCGCGCCCTTGGGCTCCCGGGCGACAGAGCAGTTCCGAACAACACGGCCGAGGCGCCGCGCTGAGACTCGCCTTCCTCGGGACGCCGGGTGTGGCGGTCCCGCCGATGCGGGCCCTCGTCGAGGACGGCCACGAGGTTCGCCTGGTCGTGACGCGCGCCGACAAGCGGCGCGGGCGCGGCGGATCGCTGATGCCGAGCCCGGTGAAGGCGGCGGCCGAGGAGCTCGGCCTCGCGGTCACCGACCAGATCGACGACGTGATCGACGCAGGCGCCGAGCTGGGTGTTGTCGTCGCCTTCGGCCGGCTCATCAAGCCCCATGTGCTCGACGCCCTCCCGATGGTGAACGTGCACTTCTCGCTGCTGCCTCGCTGGCGCGGTGCGGCGCCCCTCGAGCGGGCCATCCTCGCCGGAGACGCCGAGACCGGTGTCTGCCTCATGG
>JAFAUA010000147.1 GCA_019243595.1 Acidimicrobiia bacterium | reverse complement strand
GGATCGGCCACCGCGGCGATGTCAGCCGTGGCACGGCCGGACGAACACGCGACCGCCACTTGCCACGAAGGCTTGGCGTACTCGGTCGAGCAGCCGCTTCCGGACTTACTGAATGCCGTCTCTGTCCAACCGCGAGCGCTGCTGTCGCGGACCAGCGACGTCGCGCCGACGGCAACCACGTTCGGCGAGTCCGCCGGGAACTCAGCGATGCCCTCGGGATGGCCGCTATCGGTCGCATACCCGTAGTCCCCACTCGCCGCCACCGTGACCGCATGGGAGTGTGTGTACGCGGTCTGGTCGCTCGTCCCGGGATCGGACCCATCGTCCCACGCCCAACTGTCGTTGATCACGGCCGCGCCGAGACTGGCGGCGGTGTTGTTGGCGATCGCCAAGTCCCGCAGCGTCTCTGTGTTTGCCCGTACGAGGAGCAGGTGGCACCCCGGGCAGATCGCCGACGCCATGTCGAGGTCCGCCGCGGTTTCCAATGCCCACACGTCATCGGGGGGCGGTTGGCTTGAACCGCCGCTCTCGTCGACGATCTGCAGGCACTTGCTCGCGGTCGAGCACTCGGGCAATCCGAAGTGGCTTCTATAGACGCTCAAGTCGCTCTCGGCGCTGGGCGCGCCGCCGGCCTCGACGACGGCGATGGTGTCGCTGCTCGAACTCGACGAGTCGACGGCGTACGCGGACTGCAGCTCAGCTGGGCCGAAACCGAGGATCGGCGGAGTGGTCGTCGTGGTCGTCGACGCGACCGTTGTCGTCGGCGCCATTGTCGTCGTGGTAGGCGCCGGGCCGAACAAGTTGGGAAGCGTCGCAGGCGGGGAGGTCAGCGGAGGGAACGTCGGGAAGGTCGGCAAGCCCGACGCCCCAGGAAGTGGAAGAGGCGGAAGCCCAGCTGACGCGGCCGCGCTGTGCCCACGCCATGCACGTGCGTTGGCGAGCACAAGCAGGTCACATCGCGCGTGTGCCGGCGCGAGCGATGCGCATGGAGCCAACACCGCGCCGCGTGCGCTGCGCCTGACCAAGTTCACCCGCGCCCGGGCAATACCGACGCCCAGCGCACTGGCAGCGGTGACGCTCACGACGAGGAGCGCCGCACGCTTCGACCGTCTCACGCCAAACCCCCAACCGTCGGCAAGCGCTAGCCCGCGACCGTCGCGGATTGCCGCGGCTCCGGCTCATAGCGAACGGCCCGCTCTACCGCAACATCCCGGCGGTCGACGCGTCCCATGACGCGTCCGACCGTCAGCGCCGTCGCAATCGACGTGCTGATCCAGACAACGACTCCCAGCAACCACACCACGGTCGCCTCCCCAGAACGAGCGTCCCCAACAGATGCTCTTTCGACCTGTCTACGCCAGTTGCCTGCTGCCGGATAGATGACAGTTGTCACCGCTACCTGGCAAACACGACAAATGGGCCGAACGGCCGATGTCAGCGGCGGGCTCTGCCATGATGCGGCGATGGCGGAGCACCGCACACGGCCGGCACCCCCAGCGCTCGCGGCTGCACTTGTGGGCGCCGCGCTCCTCGTCGTGAGCGCCTTCCTGGTCTGGGGTTCGCTCGACATCGGGATCGGGACGATCTCGGAGAAGGGCACCGACTCCTCGGCCGGCGTGGCGGTGATCGCCTTGGCCGTAGGCGTCATCGCCGTCCTCGTCGGCTCCTTCGCCGGGCTCCCCCGACAGTTCGTCCGCGGGGCGTGGGCCCTGTTCGGCGTGGCCGCCGTCGGGCTCGGGATCTACGCACTGATCCAGATCAACAACGCGCCGGCGGACTTCTTCTCGGGCGTCAACTCCGCCATCAAAGACTCGGGGGTCGGCGGTGTGCTCGGCCAACTCGGGATCAGCGACCAGACGGTGAAGCACGCCGCCGCCCAGATCACGAGCGTCGACTACGGACCTGGTGTGTTCGTCGCCATCGCCGGCGGCGTGGCCACCCTCGTGGCCGCACTCGCTGGAGGGGCGGGTCGCGCTTAGCGCTCGATCGCGGCCAGGGTTGACGCCACGTCGGGCGGGAGGCCGCGCACCAGGTCTTCGAGCACGCCGCTCGCCATGCTCACCTGCCGGACGATGCGCGCCAGCATCTCACGCGCGTGTTCGGGATCGTCGGTGACGAGGTCCCAGTGGTTCAGCAGCGTCGCCGCCGTGCCCGACACCGCGGCCAACGAATTCAGCAGACCGTGAGCGACGACCGCCGTCGTCGTGTCCTCAAGCGCCAGAAGCATTTCGTCCCTTTGGTGCACTGCGTACCCGCCCGGAGTGTACGGGAAACCGCGCGCAGCGCGACAACCGCGTCTGAAAACGAGCGCTCTGGGTACACACCTGTCAACGCAGTTGGCACGACCAAAGGAAAGGAACAATGGGTCTCATCTTGTTGGTGTTGGTACTGGCGCTGCTGTTCGGCGGCCTGGGCTTCGCGGTGCACGCACTGTGGATCATCGCCGCTGTGCTGCTGGTGCTGTGGGTCCTGGGGTTCCTTATGCGTGGCGCCGAAGGAGCCCGCTGGTACCGCTGGTAGCGGAGCTGTCCAGGAGGTCGGCACACGGTTCGCTGTCCTCCTGGGCACAGGCCTCGCACTCCAGCTCGAGGGTGGCGTGGGCGATCCCGAACCGGGGCCCGATGGTGGCCCTGACTCGATCGCCCACCACCTGAGCCTCCTCGAGCGTGGGGTGACCGGACAGGACGAGGTGCGCTGACAGCGCCCGCACGTCCGAGGAGAGGCTCCACGCGTGGATGTCGTGCACCGCATCCACACCGTCGACGGCGATGACCGCCGCGGCAAGCTCGTCGAGATCGAGGCCGGCGGGCGTTGATTCGAGAAGCACATCCGCCGTCTGCTTGAGCAGCCGCACCGCTCGCACGGCGATGACGACGGCGATGACGATCGACACGACGGGGTCGAGCCATTCGGCGCCACCGGTGGCGAGGATCACGGCGCCGGACACGGCGACACCGGCGTTGGCGGCGGCGTCGCCGACACTGTCGAGCATCACGGCGCGCATGTTGAGGTCGTCGTCGCCGCCCAAGACGATCGCCGCGGCGATGTTGACCAGGGCCGCGATGCCGGCCACCGCGAGCATGGGCCCGCCGTGGACGGTCGGCGTGTGGTCGAGACGGCGGACGCCCTCA
>JAFAUA010000385.1 GCA_019243595.1 Acidimicrobiia bacterium | reverse complement strand
ACGGACAAGCGGTGGTCAACGACCACACCGATGAGGCCCACGACGCGCGGGTGCTCGGTGACCTCCGGGCGCTGCATGACGCCATGACGCCGTTGGTCGCCCGGCTCGGCTCACTGCTCGAGCGCTTCGGGCGCTACGGCACGCGCCTGACGACCGCCCTCAACCGGGTCGAGGCCGGCGAACGCGACTGGTTCACCAAGCCGCTGATCGACTCGTACCACACCGTGTGGTTCGAGCTGCACGAGGACTTGCTGAGCACGCTCGGCAAAGAGCGTGCATCCGAAGAGAGCAAGGAGCTCGCGTAATGCCCCGCTTTGGTGCAGTGATGACTGCGATGGTGACGCCGTTCGATCAGAACGGCGCCCTGAACGTCGACGCCGCCGCGAAGCTGGCCAAGTGGCTCACCGAGAACGGCAGCGACGGCCTGGTCGTCACAGGGACGACGGGTGAGGCTCCTGTGCTCACCGACGACGAAGACGTCGAGCTCTGGCGAGCGGTGGTCGAAGCAGTCACCGTTCCGGTGATCGCAGGTTGCGGCACCAACGACACCCGCCATTCCATCGAGCTGACGAAGAGGGCCGAGGAGTGCGGTGTCGACGGGGCGCTGATCGTCACGCCGTATTACAACCGACCGTCGCAAGCGGGCATCGAAGCGCACTTCCGCGCCGTGGCCGCAGAAACGAAGCTCCCGATCCTGCTCTACGACATCGCCATCCGCACCGGACGACGCATCTCGCGAGCGACGTTCGAGAGCTTGAGCGACGTTGGCAACATCGTCGGCGTGAAGGACGCGGCGCTCGACGTCGCCGGCTCCGCGAAGTTGCGTGCCTCGATGCCCGAGTCCTTCGAGATCTACAGCGGCAACGACGATCAGACTTTGGCGCTGATGGCGTCGGCCGGCGCCGTCGGCGTGATCAGCGTGGCCGCGCACTGGGCCGGCGTGCATATTGCCGAGATGGTTGCGGCCGTCGAGAAGGGCGACCTGGCCCACGCACGCGAGGTCAACGCACGCCTGCTGGCGTCCTACGACTTCGAGACCAGCGACGCGGCGCCGAACCCCATCCCCAGCAAGGCGATGATGCGTGTGATGGGGCACGACGTCGGTCAGTGCCGCCTTCCCATGGGGCCGGCCCCCGCTGGCTTGGAAGACGAGGCCAGGAGGGTTCTGGCGAACCTGCAGCGTGGCTGACCCGGTCCGGATCTACTTCCTCGGCGGGCTGGGGGAGATCGGTCGCAACTGCGCGGTCATCGAGCAGGAGGGGAGGCTCCTGCTCCTCGACTGCGGCCTCATGTTCCCCGAGGTCGACATGCCCGGTGTCGACCTGGTGCTGCCGGACTTCACGTTCCTGCGTGAGAACACCGACCGCATCGAGGCTTGTCTGCTCACCCACGGCCACGAGGATCACGTGGGTGCGTTGTCGTTTCTGCTGCGGGAGGCGTCGTTTCCGATCTACGGCTCGGCGCTGACGCTGGGCCTGGCCCGCAACCGCATCGAGGAATCGGGCCTGATGGACCGCACCGAGCTGATCCCGCTCGTCGACGGCGAGCGCCGGCGCGTCGGACCGTTCGACTTCGAAGTCATCCCGGTGACGCACTCGGTGCCGCACGGCTTCGCTACCGCCTTCTACACACCCCAGGGCGTGATCCTTCATTCCGGCGACTTCAAGCTCGACCTCACGCCGGTCGACGGCCGGCTCACCGACCTCGCCCGCATCGGTGCCATCGCGGATTCCCAAGGCGTCCGGCTCCTCCTGTCGGACTCGACGAACGCCGAGGAAGCGGGGCATACCAAGAGCGAGAGCTCTGTGGGTCGCGTGCTGCACGCCCTCTTCGAAGAGCACGCCGGCAAGCGCATCGTGACTGCGTGCTTCGCCAGTCATCTTCACCGGATCCAGCAGATCGCCAACGCGGCCATCGCCACCGGACGCACGATCGCCACGCTCGGCCGGTCGATGGGCAAGAACGTCGCCTTGGCGCGCGAGATGGGACTGTTGTCGATACCCGACGATCGGCTTGTCGACATCGAAAAGATCGGGGACCTCGCTGCGGGGGAGGTCTGCGTGATCTCCACGGGTTCCCAAGGTGAACCGATGTCGGCGCTGGCCCTGATGGCAGCCGGCGAGAACAAGTGGCTGAAGATCGGTGAACGTGACGTTGTCATCCTCAGCTCCCACGCCATCCCGGGCAACGAGTACGACGTCAACCAGGTCATCGACGGCCTCTACCGTCTCGGCGCCGAGGTCGTGCACTACGGGATCGCCGAGGTCCACGTCAGCGGCCACGGTCAGCAGGAGGAGCTCAAGACACTGCTGTCGGTCGCCCGGCCCGAGTTCTTCATCCCCGTGCACGGCGAGTTCCGACATCTCACCCATCACGCGCGACTGGCGATGCAGATGGGCGTCGAACGTTCGAAGGTGTTGCTGGCCGAGGACGGCGACGTCATCGAGATGACTGACGCGGGTCTGGAGTTCGGCGAGGAGATCCCTGCCGGCTTCCTGTACGTCGACGGCATCGTCGGCGACGTCGGCCACGGTGTGCTGCGCGATCGCCGCGTGCTCGGCGAAGAAGGCGTGGTGGTCGTGGTCGTCACCGTCGACTCCCGGACGGGGGAGTGCGTCAGCGGTCCCGAGATCCTCACCCGGGGCTGGGTGTACGCCCCCGAGGCGGAGGACCTTCTCGAAGAGGCGCGCCAAGCCGTTCTCCAGAGTCTCAAGGAGGCGGCCGCCGAAGGCGCCACCGACTACGAGACCCTCCGCCGCCACGTGCGCCAGGCCGCCGGCCGCTTCGTCAACGAGCGCACCAAGCGCCGCCCCATGATCGTCCCCGTCGTCATGGAGGTCTGAGGGCAGCAGATCACCTCGGTGCTGGTGTTGCTGCTGTTACCGTTGTGGCCACTGTGGCTACCCGAACGCGCCCTCGACCGCCGGCCAAGAAGAGCACCGCGAGGAAGAAGGCGCCCGCCCGCAGGCCCGCCAAGAAGCGCCCGCCGGGGCTGAGCGCCCGGACGGTCGACGTCCTGGCCCGGACCCTGCGGAGCCACGCCGGCGACCTGGCCGGCCTGGCGGTCATCGTTGTGGGCCTGTTGTCGGCGCTCGGTGTCTACGCCCACGCCGCCGGGCCGGTCGGCGACGCCCTGCACGACGCCTACCGGGAGGCGCTCGGCGACGCCCGGTATCTCGTGCCGCTCGCTTTGTGCGCCATCGGCGTTCTGATGATCGGCGGCAAGGCGCCCGAGGTGCCGGCCTCGGTCACCATCGGGTCCGCCCTCGACATCGCCGCCGCGTGCGGCATCCTCGGGCTCGTCGGCACCGGCGGGTTCGTCGGTGACGCCATCGCCACCCCGCTTCAGAGCGCGCTGGCGACGCCCGGCGCCGCGCTCGTTCTGATCGCGGCTGCGGCCTTCGGCCTCCTCCTCGTCACGCGGACGCCGCTGCGGGCCGTCCCGGCCCGCGTCGCCAGTGCTTGGAGGTGGTTCGCACCTGAGCCGCGCGAAGAAGAGACGCAAACGCCTGAGCCCGAGCCCGTTGCGGAAGAGCCCTACGCGCAGCCGGATCCGGACCCGGAGCCCGAGCCTCAGTCAGTCGAGATCCACGTCCCCGTCGATGAGCAGCCCAAGGGCGAACAGCTGGCGATCGAGCTCGGGCCGGCAGCACAACCGGGCAACTGGAAGTTGCCCGCCCTCACGCTGCTGAAGCGGGGCAAGGCCCAGAAGGTCGACGAGCGGATGGTGAACGACACCGGACGCGCCCTTGTCACGGCTCTTGCGACCCACGGCGTCGAGACGCAGCTCGTCGGGATGACCGTCGGTCCGACGGTGACGCGCTACGAGCTCGAACTCGCTCCCGGTGTGAAGGTGAGTCGCGTCACCAACCTGCACAAGGACATCGCCTACGCAATGGCCTCGGCCGACGTCCGCATCCTGGCCCCCATCCCGGGTCGTTCGGCCATCGGCGTCGAGGTGCCCAACAAGCAGCGCGAGGTCGTGTGGCTCGGCGACATCCTCGCCGCGGAAGAGGCCCAGCGCGAACGCCATCCCCTCGCGGTGGCGCTCGGCCGTGACATCGCCGGGCGTCCGGTGATGACCAACCTGGCCGAGATGCCGCACGTGTTGATCGCGGGTGCGACGGGCGCCGGCAAGTCCTCGTGCATCAACTCGCTGGTGACGTCGCTCCTCGTGCGTTCGACGCCCGACCAGGTGCGCCTGATCCTCGTCGACCCGAAGCGGGTGGAGCTCGGCCAGTACAACGGCCTGCCCCACCTCCTCACCCAGGTCGTGGTGAACCCCAAGCGCGCCGCCAACGCCCTCAGCTGGGCGGTCCACGAGATGGAGCGCCGCTACGACCTCTTGGCCGAGGTCGGCGCCCGCGACATCACCGGCTACAACGCCGCCTACGACCGCGGCGAGCTCAAGCCCGAGCCCGGAAGCGACGTCGAGTTCCAGCGCCTGCCGTTTATCGTCGTCGTTGTTGACGAGCTCAACGACCTGATGATGGTTGCCGCGCGCGACGTCGAAGAGTCGATCTGTCGTATCGCTCAGATGGCCCGCGCCGTCGGCATTCACCTCGTCATCGCTACTCAGCGCCCGTCGGTCGACGTCATCACCGGTGTCATCAAGGCCAACATTCCGTCGCGGATGGCCTTCGCCGTGTCTTCACTGGCCGACAGCCGGGTCATCCTCGACCAGCAGGGTGCCGAGCGGCTCATCGGCCAGGGCGACATGCTGCTCGCACTTGCCAGCTCGAATGTGCCCCGGCGCATCCAGGGTTCGTGGGTGAGCGAGGACGAGGTCCGAAAGGTCGTCGGCCACTGGCGGCGCCAGGCTCAGCCGCAGTACGTCGAGGGCGTCGAGGGCGACGACGATCGTCCCGGCGCCGGCAACCGGGTCGACGACGACGATGACGACGACCTTCTCGCGCAGGCCATGGAGCTGGTTGTGCGTTCGCAGCTCGGTTCCACGTCGATGCTGCAGCGCAAGCTGCGCGTGGGGTTCGCCCGCGCCGGGCGGCTCATGGACCTGCTCGAGCGCCGGGGTGTCGTCGGTCCGTCCGAGGGCTCCAAGGCGAGGGCCGTGCTGATGACGCCCGAGGAGCTCGACGAAGCACAGGCCCGCGCCGGCGGCTAAACAAGCCCTCCATGGGCGCACAAGAGAACGAGCAGGCGGTCCGGGACTTCCTCAAGGCGTGGGACGAGCCCAAAAAGCTGGGCGACTTCTTCACCGACGACGCTGTGTTCCAAATGATGGCGCGGGATCCCGTGCACGGCCGTGAAGCCATCGGTGAGGAGCTGGCCAATCAGGCGGCGTGGGCGTCGAACTTCGACCTCGCCGTGCTGAACATCGCCTCGGACGGCGACGTCGTCCTTGTCGAGCGGCTCGACAGCTTCGACATGAACGGCGCGACCGTCAAGGTGCCGGTCGTCGGTGTCTTCGAGTGCGACAGCTCCGCGAAGTTCACGGCGTGGCGTGACTACTTCGACTGGGACGGGATGATGCAGCAGGTGGCGGGCGCCGGCATCGACACCAGCACCGCCGATACCGAGCAGCGCACGCCGCCCCGCGACTAAACCGCTCGCCCCGCGATCATCGGCAGGTCGAGGTAGGTCTTCACGCCCGGCTCGGCGTCGCAGACATAGGGCACCGAGTTCACGCAGTTGTTGGCGGTGGCCAACAGCCCTCTGTTGCGGTCGAGATCGTCGCCGACCACTTCGGGATGAAGGCCGTGGAAGACGACGTGCAGCGGAGGGTCGGCGTCGAACGACACCTCGAAGCGCTCGCCGCCGAGCTTCCACGGCGGGTCGAGGTCTTCGCCCATGAGCCAGTTCACGCGGGCCGTGACCCGCGGCTCACCATTGACGGTGCCTTGCCACGTGAAGCGCTGAGCGGCGACCGTGCCCTTTGCGATCAAGCCGACCGGGGTGTCGAGATCCTTGGTCGCCACGGCCCATTCGTGGCCGGTCTGCAGCTCGTCATCGAGCTGAAGTCCGAGCTCGTCGGCCACCATGCGCACCGACTGCGAGAAGCCGCTTCCGAGGATGTCGAGCATCGCGCTCTTGGCCGCTTCTTCAGGCGGCTTCCCGAACAGCATGATCTCGCGCACCACGAGTTCGGCCTGGTAGTTGCGAATGTCGCTGAACTCCTCGGCCTTCACGTGGCGGATGTTGGTGCACAGCGCTGACAGCGTCAGCGGGAAGCGTTCGGTGATGCCGCCGGGATGGATGCCTGTGCCATGGAGCGTCACGCCCCCTTCCCGGCAGGCGCCCTCCAGCTCGGCGATGCCGGTCGTGTCCTTCGGATAGAACCAGCCGACGGGCGTGACCACGTTCTTCTGCGAGCGGAGAATGCGCGCCACTTCCTCGGTCTGACCGAGCATCGGCGTGTAGATGACGCAGTCGGCGTCCATCGCCAGGATCTCGTCGACGTCGTTCGTCGCCGTCACGCCGCCGAACTCCTTACCCGCCTTTTCCGGGCTGTGGACCCAGACGCCGACCAGCTCCAACTCGGGATGCGCTTCGACACCCTCGATCGCGAGACGCCCCACGTTGCCCGTCGCCCATTGGATCACCCGATACGTCATCTCGCTCCCCGTGTACGGTCCTCGCTCATGAGCATCCTCGACCGTTTCCGCGTTGACGGCAAAGTCGCAATCGTCACTGGCGCCGGCAAGGGCATCGGCGCCGGCTCGGCGCTGGCCCTGGCCGAGGCCGGCGCCGACGTGGTCTGTGCCGCCCGCACGAAAGAGGACATCGAGGCCACCGCCGAGAAGGCGCGCCAGCTCGGTCGCCGGGCCATCGCCGTCCCCACCGACGTCAACGAACGAGACCAGCTCGAGAACCTCGTCAAGGCGGCGGCCGACGAGTTCGGTCGCATCGACATCCTCGTGAACAACGCGGGGGGCTGGCTGCCCCGCGAAGCGATGCGTACGTCGGAGCGCAGCTTTGAGGAAGCGTTCCACTTCAACGTCACCACCGCGTTCCTGCTGACCCGCTTCTGTGTACCGCTCCTCGCCGAGTCCGGTGCCGGCGCCATCGTCAACATCTCCTCGCGCGCCGGCAGCATGGTGCAGCCGAGCTTCGCGGCCTATGGCACGGCGAAGGCGGCCCTGAGCTTTCTCACCCGCAACCTGGCCTCAGAGTTCGCGCCCAAGGTGCGCGTCAACGCCATCGAAGTCGGAAGCGTGGCGACGTCGGCGCTCGACTATGTCGCCGACAACAAGGAGATCCGTGACGAGATGATCGCCCACACGCCGATGGCCCGCCTGGGCGAGGTGGAGGACATCGCCGCGTGCGTGCTCTACCTGGCGTCGCCGGCCGCTTCGTGGATCAGCGGCAAGGTGTTCGAGGTCGACGGCGGGATCGAGCACCCGCAGATGACGATCCCCACGACACCCCTGTAGACGCGGACCGGCGGCGCCCGAAAGGCGCCGCCGGGTTGTTTGGGGCGGCGGGACGACGTTGTCCCGCTTCTGGGGAGTGCGTCAGGCTGCGACGCGGGGACGCTGCGGATGACGCTCTTGGGCCGGCTTGCCTTCCGAGGACCCGAGGTACCCGAACGCGACCCGCCAGACCGTGGCGAACGATCCGACGACGAAGCCGGTGAAC
>JAFAUA010000059.1 GCA_019243595.1 Acidimicrobiia bacterium | reverse complement strand
TTCCACACCTTCTCCGTGGTCGGCGTCGACCCGGTCACCATGCTCACCGGGCCCATTCCGGCGACGTCGAAGGCGCTCGAGCGGGCCAAGCTGACCCTCGACGACATCGACCTGGTCGAGATCAACGAGGCCTTCGCCTCGGTCGTGCTCGCCTGGCAGAAGGAGACGGGCGCCGACCTCGACAAGGTCAACGTCAACGGCGGCGCCATCGCCCTCGGCCATCCGCTCGGCGCCACCGGCGTGCGCCTGATGACCACGCTGCTCAACGAGCTGGAGCGCACCGGTGGTCGCTTCGGACTCCAGACCATGTGCGAGGGCGGCGGCCAGGCCAACGTCACGATCATCGAGAGGATTTCGTAGGGTGGCCGGCATGCGGGGGGTCCTCTTCAACGGCAAGGTCGAGATCAGCGACAACATCGAGGTCCGAGACCCTCGACCGAACGAGGTGACTGTGCGGATCCGCGCGGCCGGTCTGTGCCACAGCGACCTCAGTGTTGTGAACGGCACCATCCCCTTCCCGCCGCCGGTCGTGCTTGGCCATGAGGCGGCCGGTGTCGTCGAGGCGATCGGCGACCAGGTCACGACCCTCGAGCCCGGCGACCACGTCGTCTTCTCGACGCTCTCGAACTGCGGGCTGTGCGCAGCGTGTGAGTCGGGGCATCCCACGATGTGCTCGAAGAGCATTGGAAAGCTGAGCAAGCCGTTCACCGTCAACGGCGAGAAGGCGTTCTCCTTCGCCAACGTCTCGGCCTTCGTCGAGCGCACCGTTGTCCTCGAGCGTCAAGCGGTGAAGATCCCTGACGACGTTCCCCTCGAGTCAGCGGCCCTCGTGGGCTGCGCGGTGATGACCGGCGTAGGCGCCGTCCTCAACCGGGCCAAGGTCTCCTATGGCGAGAGCGTCGCCGTGTTTGGCATGGGCGGCATCGGCCTCAACGTCATCCAGGCCAGCGTGCTGGCCGGCGCCACCAAGGTCATCGCCATCGACATGCTCCCGGCCAAAGAAGCCGTCGCCCGTCAGTTCGGCGCCACTGAGTTCATCGACGCGTCGCAGGGCGAGGTCGTCGATCAGATCAAGGCCCTCTCGAGCGGCGGCGTCGACTACGCCTTCGAGTGCGTCGGCCACCCGGCGGTCATCCGCCAGTCCATCGATGCGCTCGGGAAGGGCGGCAACGCGGTGATCCTCGGTGTCCCCAAGGCGGACGCCGAGGCCTCGTTCCTCGTGTCGGGGATGTACATGGACAAGGGGATCCTCGGCTGCCGGTATGGGTCGGCCCGGCCGCGGCACGACATCCCGATGGTCATCGACCTCTACAAGGCGGGCCGGCTGAAGCTCGACGAGCTGATCACCCGCACCTACGAGCTCGACCAGTTCGAGCAGGCGTTGCAGGACTTGGAAGCGGGCGAGCTCGCCCGCGGCGTCGTCACTCTCTAGGAGGGGACCTAGATGGAGTTCGGCTACTTCGCGCAGGCGTTCGTGCCTCAGTTCATGCTGGACGAGGATCCCAACGCCGAGCACATCCGGCTGATGGAGAACCTCGACTTCGCGGTCGAGTGCGATCGCAACGGCATCAAGTACGTGTGGTGCCCCGAGCATCACTTCCTCACCGAGTACTCGCACATGCCGGCGCCGGAGGTCTTCCTGTCGTTCGTGGCGGCCCGCACCGAGCAGATCCACATCGGCAGCGCCATAACCAATACGACGCCGCCGGTGAACCACCCCGCGCGTGTCGTCGAGCGGGTGGCGATGCTCGACCACCTGTCCGAGGGCCGCTTCGAGTTCGGCACCGGGCGAGGGAGCTCCACGACCGAGGTCTTTGGCTTCGGCATCGAGTCGCTCGACCTCACCACGTCGATGTGGGACGAGACGATCACCCAGTTCCCGAAGATGTGGCGTGAGGGGATGTACGGGCCCTACGACGGCACCTACTTCTCGATGCCGCAGCGCAACATCCTGCCGAAGCCCTACACCAAGCCCCACCCGCCGATGTGGGTGGCGTGCGGATCACCGCCGACGTTCGCGAAGGCCGGCGCCATGGGTCTCGGTGCCTTCTGCTTCACCACCGGCGACCCTCGCTCGCTCGAGCCCCTGATCAAGGCCTACAAGGACGCCGTCGCCAACGCCACACCGGTCGGCGACTACGTCAACGACAACATCCTCTGCGTCACGAGCGGGCTCTGTCTGGAGGATCGCGAGGAGGCGTTCGACATCGCCACCCGCATCAACCTGCACTACTACCAGTCGCTCGTGTTCCACTGGCTCGACAACATCCCCAAGCCGCCCGGCCTCCCGGCGTGGCCGGAGGTGATCCCGTCGCCGACGGTCGACGAGATCCGCGCCGGGGCCGACGCCGGCGTCCTGGCCATCGGCGACCCCGAGGACAACGCCCGCATGTGCCAGCGCTACGCCGACATCGGCTGCGACCAGCTCGTCATCAGTCCTCTGACGACGACGATGACCTACGAGACGGCGGTGAAGTCGATCGAGCTCTTCGGCCGCGAGGTTGTCCCTCGCTTCGACAAGGACCCGGTGCACCGCACGACGCGCATGCGCGAAGCCGCTGTTGGGCGTTGAGTCTCGCTAACGACTTCGTCGAGCTCGCCAAGCGGGTCTCCAACTGGGGTCGCTGGGGCGACGACGACGAGCGGGGCACCCTCAACCTGATCGACGCCGATGCCGTCAGGCGAGGCGCGGCCTGCGTCCGCACCGGCAAGACGTTCTCACTGGCACTGCCGCTGAACGAGGACGGCCCCCAGACGGGTGTGATCCCGGGCCGGGACAACCCTGCGCACCGCATGGTGGCGATCAACATGGCCTTCACCGGCGACCCCGACGCGTTCGCCACCAGCGACGACGCCGTATCGATGGGACTCCAGGCCGCGACCCACTGGGACGCGCTGGCCCACGTCAGCTACGGCGGCTTCCTCTATAACGGGTTCCCGGCGTCGTCGGTCACCGAGGCCGGCGCCGCCCACTGCGGTGTCGACAAGGCCGGGACGATCGTGACGCGTGGTGTGCTGCTCGACGTGGCAAGAGCGCGGGATGTCGAGAGAGTCGAAGGCGGGCACGCCATCGGCGCCGACGACCTCGAGGCCGCTCGTGAGCTGGCGAAGGTCGATGTCCAGCCTGGCGACGTCGTGGTGGTGCGGACCGGCCAGATCCAGGTGCTCCACTCGGGCGACAAAGACGCCTATGGCCATCCCTCGCCAGGCCCCGGCATCGGTGCCGTGCCCTGGTTCCGCGACCACGACATCGCTGCTGTCGCAACCGACAACCTCACCTTCGAGGTCTTCCCCTGTGAGCGCGACGACCTCTTCCTGCCTGTCCACCTCCTGGACCTGCGGGACATCGGCCTGACCCAAGGGCAGAACTGGGACCTCGAAGCCCTCGCTGCCGACTGCGCCGACGACGGCGTCTACTCGTTTCTGCTGGAGGCGTCGCCCCAACCGTTCACGGGTGCGACCGGCTCCCCGGTGAACCCGATCGCGACGAAATAGCGGACCCGCTACGGGGCGAGGATCGGCGAGAACAGTTCGGCGCGGTCCCGGCCGCCCTGCTTGGCCAGGTACATGGCGACATCGGCCTGGCGCACGAGGGTGACAGCATCGTGGGATTCACCGTTGGTGACCGCCACGCCGAGGCTGGCGCTGACCCGAACCTCGTGTCCGCCGACCTTCACCGGCGCCCGCAGCGCCGTGCTCAGGCGCTCGGCGAGCGCGAGAGCCCCTGCTGAGCCTTCTTCGGCGAGGACCGTGAACTCGTCGCCACCCCAGCGCGCGAGGCTGTCCTCGGCGCGGACGCCGGCCCGCAGGCGGGCCGCGGTCTCCCGGAGCACCGCGTCACCGCCGTCGTGGCCCAGCGAGTCGTTGATCTCCTTGAAGCGGTCGAGATCGACGAACACCACAGCGGTCGAGCCTCCCCGCCGAGCCGTCCTCGCCAAGTGCTGTTCGAGCCGCTCCGAGAACGCGGCACGATTGGGTAGGCCGGTCAGCGCGTCGCGGTCGGCCCGCTCGGCCAGCTCCGCGAGGCGCACCCGATCGTCGATGACAGCTCGCATCAGCCGACGGAGCTGGCGCTGCTTCTCCCAGAGGTAGACGGCCACGGCGACGGCGAACAGGATCACGCCGAGACGAAAGGCCGGAAGGGCCAGGACGGACAGTCCCCCCGAAAGCCGCGCGCCCACGCTCACCAGGGCCGTGACCCCCGCCAAACCGATCATGACGACATAGGCGACAGTCCAGAGCTGCCCCTGGCGTCGTTCCACCGCGAGCATGGGGTCGAGCGCCTCGTCGACGAGCGAGCGCGACTCGATCCCCTTCACCACCCTGGAATCGTCGCCCCGGGTTGCCCACTTGAGCCGAGCACCAGAGCCCGCTTGCGTTCTTTGCGGATCTACCCCGCCTATAGGGCCGAGGATCCGCAAAGAAGGAGGCGGTTACGCTCCTGCGCATGATCGAGGGGCGCACGTTGTGGGAGCTGGTCGAGCGGCGGGCGCAGGAGTCGCCCGACGCCTTGTTCCTCACCGACGAGGGCAAGCGGACGATGACGTTCGCCGAATACCAGCAGGCGGCGGAGCGGGCCGCCGCCGGGTTGGCGGCGATGGGTATCGGCGAGGACACGGCGGTGACGTGGCAGCTGCCGACGTGGATCGAGTCGTTCGTGCTCGTCGCCGGCTTGAGCCGCCTGGGCGCGGTGCAGAACCCGGTGATGCCGATCTACCGCCAGCGCGAAGTCGGCTTCGTCACCAAGCAGACCGGCGCCCGGCTGCTCGTCGTGCCCACCGAGTTCCGCGGCTTCGACTACAAGGGAATGGCCGACGAGATCGCCGCCGACCAGCCCGACCTCCAGGTGCTCATCGCCGATCGGCAACTTCCAGAGGGCGACCCGTCCACGCTCCCGCCCGCGCCACAAACGAGCGACCCGCTTCCCGTGCGGTGGCGCTTCTACACGTCGGGCACGACCGCTGATCCCAAGGGTGCACAACACACCGACGCCACGATCATGGCCTCGGCCATCGCCATGGCCGAGCGCCTGAAGATGTCGTCCGACGACGTCCATGGCTTCGTGTTCCCGTTCACCCACATCGGCGGCGCCGGCCTCCTGATGGCGGCGTTGATGGCCGGGCTGACCCACGTCATCGTCGAGGCCTTCGACCCGTCGACGGTCGTCGACCTGTTCGACCGTGAGCAGGCGACGCTCGCGGGCGCCGGCACCGTCTTCCACCAGGCGTACCTGGCCGAGGCCCGCAAGCGGCAGCCCGAGAAGGTGCTGCAGAAGGTCCG
>JAFAUA010000575.1 GCA_019243595.1 Acidimicrobiia bacterium | reverse complement strand
GCGTGGCTTGTACAGGGCTGAGGGTCGGGAACGTCGCCACGACGAAGCCCTTGTCCGTGAGATACGCCAGAGGGCCCGTTGAGAAGAGACTGTCCGCGAGGTTCGCCAGATCCCGCGCGATGTCGGTATCGGATTGCGGGCTCTGGGACAGTCGATTCACGAGATCCGTGTGGATCCCGTTGGCTTCTGCTAGGGCGAGGATGTTGGCGCTCCGGATCGCCAGGCGAGTCGCGGCGTCGACCTGGTCGACCTCGATGCGGACACGGCCCTGCACCTGGCGCAGCGCCTCGTCGCGGACGTTGTTGGCGATCACCGCCGACAGGGCGACGGACACGGCGAGGACGACGAGGAGGAGGGTGGCGGCCGCGCTGGTGACGACGCGCGCCGGGATCGACCGTCGGCTCGACGTGAAGAGCACGACGGCGACGCAGATCGTGCCACCCACGCGGACCCAACTGGCGACGTTGTCGGAGCCACCGAGGCCAACAGCCTCGGCGATCGCCATGAGCAGCAGGCCGCCGAGCAGGACGGTGCGGAAGCCCGGCTCCGTATCCCACCGGATCGTGCTGAGGGCGACAAGGACGATCCCAACCAGCCGGATGGCCGCAACCCAGGAGTCGGCGCTCGACCCCACGACGAGGGATCCGTGCAGGAAGGCCGCGACCGCGATCAGCAGGAAGCCGGCGGGGAGGATCACGCGTGCCCGCGAGCTCGCCCCGATCAGCGCCGGTCGGAGGGCGACCAGGGCGGCGCCGGCGATCGCAACCAGGAACGTCGCGAACTCGACCGCGAAGCGGACCTGTACGGCAGAGCTGGACACCTAGTAGTTATCCCGTTCGCAGAACGTCGGACTGGTCAATCCGGTACCTCGGCCCCGGCCTCCTCGGTACAAACGAATCGTACCCCCCTGCGTTGCTCGTCTCGCCCCGACCGTACGTCGGCCGCAGGGGGTGGCGCTACGTGCTGTTTCAGGCCTTCGGTGCAGAAGGAACGTATGACAGCGCGTTGCTGCCCTTCAGCGACCCGAGAACGCGCAGGGCGTCATCGAAGTTGTCCACGGCATAGACCTTCAGATGGTTCCCGGCGTGCGCCTTGGCGTCCTTGTAGTTGGCGCGCGGCACGATGAAGATCGAGGCCCCCGACCGGCGGACGGTCACCGCCTTTTGGGCGACTCCGCCGATTTCGCCGATGGTGCCGTCGAGAAACAGCTGGCCGGTGACCGCCACCTTGCCGCCCCCGGTCAGCTCGCCGGGCGTGAGCTGGTCGAGCAACTCGAGTCCGAACGCGGCGCCGGCCGACGGTCCCACGACCGAGCCCGAGTCGATGTTGACCTCGAACGGGAGCTTGAACTGCAGGCCGGACGTCTCGAGAGTGACACCGAGGAAGGCCTGACCGTTCTGGGACGCGAGCGTCGCCTGCACGGGCTGCGGTGCTGCGCTTCCGCGCACGACCGACATCGTCACCCGGTCGCCCGGCTTGTGGGCGTGGATGGCGTCGACGGCCTGGGTCTCGATGTGGACCGGCTTGCCATCGACGGCGACGATGATGTCGCCGGGCTTGAGCGATGCGGCCGCCGGCGTACCGGGCCTGACCTCGCGAATCGCGGCGCCGTTGCCCTGTACGACGTTGTAGCCGAGGTGCTGGAACGCCACCGCCTCGGCGACCTTCTTGGAGTCGGACATGTCCTGGACGTTCTGCTGGTCGTAGACCTTTTGCGGCACGTTGCCGCGGATCTTCTTCTCGGAGATCACGTCGATGTCGGGGCTCAGCCAACCGATCACGACCTCGTAGGGAGTCACGCGGTCTCTCACTGCGACCGTCGTCTCCATGATCTGACCCTTCGGCGGGTACGCCGGGCCGCCTCGCACGAGGACGAGGTCGTTGACCTGCCGGCTGTTTCCGGGGGCGATCGTGTCGTACGGCAAACGGATGAACAGGCCCGATACGGCTGCGATGGCGAGGAGGATGAGCGGAACGAGCCACCAGCGCCGGCGTCGACGTCGCGGAGTGGGCGTCCAATCGCCGTCGCCACCTCCGGCTCCGTCGTCGGGGCCGGCCAGTACGATCTCGTCGGTCGTGTCCGGGTTGATGGTCAGCCTCGCTGTGGTTGTGGCGGCGATCCTCGCCGTGCTCTTCCTGGTGTTCTCGGACCAGCCTGCCACGCAGCGGGCCCAAGGCCGCCGCGCCAGCCTGCGGCGCGTCGCACTCGGCCGGGACGCCGTGTCGTCAGAGGATCAGCCATTGGTCCTCCGCGGACCGCCGCCCGCCCATGTGCTCCAACAACAGCTAGCGCTCCCGTCGTCCCGGCCGCGCACGCCCCCGCCGTCGACGACGTCGGCCTCGGCACCCGTGGCGCGGTCGACCGTGGCGGACCGCACATACGAGGTACGGCTGGCGCGCGAGGAGGGCGTCACCGTCTTCAGCCGCGTGCGCTCGAGCGTCGCCCTACTCGTGTTGCTGACCGCCGTCGGGGCGACGGTCGCCATCTCGATCGGCGTGGTGATGTACCTGGCCGGCCTCGCCCTTCGACACACGCTGCGCTGAACGGCGCAGGAGCGCGGTTAGTTCCGGCCGCCGAAACGGCGGGCCTTGCCCGCGGCCACCTCGACCGGCATGGGGTCGAGAGGCATGTCCGCCGCCGAGGGGTCGGGCAGCGCGTTGGCGACGACGGGGGGCACGGGAGCAGGAGTCGCGGCGGCGGCGACGGGCGCCTCGGGCTCCTCGCCGACGAGCTCGACCTTGTAGTAGGCGCGAACCTCGATCGACACCTCTTCCATGCGGAAGATGCGGGCGTCGGTCACGTTCTCCTGGTTCCGCAGCATCTCCACGAACCGGACAGCCTCGTCGACGCCGTCGGCCTGGTGATAGCCCGGCTTCCCGTCGGGCCTGCGGAAGATGACCATGTGTGCCATCGCCAGTCCATCGGCGTCGTTTGCCCCGCGCTTGAATCGAGGGCGCGATGGAGCACGACCACCGCCGGCGCGCTGCGGTCGCCGGGTACGAAGGTGACGAAGCGGCCGCACGCGCCCTGCTGAGCGACGCTGACCCGGGAGCTCGAGCGACGGCCATGGGCGCGCTGGCGCGGATGGGCCGCCTGGGTGCCGCCGACGTCGAGCAGGGACTTGGGGACGCTGACGCCCGCGTGCGACGGCGGGCGTGCGAGGAAGCGATTCCCTTCGCCGATGTGGACCTGGCGGGCGCCCTCGGCGACGCTGACGTGTCGGTCGTGGAGGCGGCGGCGTGGGCGCTCGGCGAGCGGGGCGCAAAGGCAACGGACGCCGTTGACGCTCTCACCGCGCTGGCGCAAGGCCACGACGATCCGTTGTGCCGGGAGGCCGCCGTGGCCGCGCTCGGTGCCATCGGGGACGACCGGGGGCTGCCGACCGTGCTCGCCGCGGCGCACAACGACCGCCCAGCGGTCCGCCGCCGCGCCGTCGTCGCCCTCGCCGCCTTCGAGGGCCCCGACGTCGAAGCCGCCCTGCGCGCCGCCCTCAACGACCGCGATTGGCAAGTGCGCCAAGCCGCGGAAGACCTACTCGCCGAGTAGCGCTACCTGTCGGCCCCCATGAAGAGGACCTTCAGGGAGTCGAAGGCCTCCAAGCACTTCCCGGCGCCCAGAACCACGCACTCGAGGGGAGCGTCGACGAGGTGGACGGGAATGGACGTCTCGTCCGCGATCCGTTTGTCGAAGCCCCGCAGCATGCCGCCGCCGCCCACGAGGTGGATGCCTTCGATGATGAGGTCCTGCGCCAGCTCCGGAGGTGCAGCGCCGAGGCACTGCACGACAGAGTCGACGATGGCGCGCACCTGTTCGTCGATGGCCTCGCGCACTTCCTCGGGCGAGAGGATCACCGTCTTGGGAAGGCCGCTCATCAGGTCGCGGCCCCGCACCTCGGCCTTGACCTCGTTCTCGGTGGGAAAGGCAGAGCCGATGGCGAGCTTGATCTCCTCGGCGGTGCGCTCGCCGATGGCGATCCCGTACTCACGCCGCACGTAGGCCTGGATGGCGTTGTCGATGTCGAAAGAACCGGTGCGGATCGCCTGCAGGGCGACGATGCCGCCCAGCGAGATGACCGCCGTCTCCGTGGTACCGCCGCCGATGTCGACGACCATGTTCCCCCGCGGCTCGTGGATCGGAAGCCCGGCGCCGATGGCCGCGGCCATGGGCTGCTCGATGAGCTGGGTCTCGGTGGCGCCGGCCTGCCGCGCCGCCTCCTTCACCGCCCGCCGTTCGACCTCGGTGATCGCCGACGGGACGCAGATCAGCACGCGAGGACGCTGGAACCGCGACAGGCCGGCGCGCTGCAGCAGCAGCCGGATCATCCGCTGGGTGATCTCGAAGTCGGTGATGGCGCCCTGGCGCAGCGGGCGCACCGCCACGATGTAGCCGGGCGTGCGGCCGATCATGTGCCACGCCTCCTGACCCATGGCCAGCACGTCGTGGGTGTGACTGTTCAGGGCGATGACCGTCGGCTCGTTGAGCACGATGCCCCGACCCTTGGCGTACACCAGCGTGTTGGCCGTGCCCAGGTCGATGGCGAGGTCCCTAGCCAGGCCGCCGCTCCCTACGAGGCGCCGCTCGTTGCGAGCGGCGGCGGCGCCGACGGTTCCAATCGGGATCGGGCGCCAGCGCGTCGAGCTCGCGCGCGAACTGCTGCATGTGCGCCTCCATCGACCGAGGCTTGCGGTGCCGCATCCAGAGCACCATCGATCCCAGCAGTGACAGGACCACCGCGATCCCGAGGTAGACGAGGTTCATCATGAGCGTGCCGTCTCCGTGACGTCTTGCACGGGATGGCTGCACAGCGACCAGTCGCTGCCGCCCTCCCACGTCTCGCGCTTCCAGATCGGTACGGTCTCCTTGAGCGTGTCGATGCAGAACCGCGCCGCCTCGAAGGCGTCGCCGCGGTGCGGCGCCGACAAAGCAACGAGTACGGATGTCTCGCCGACGGCGAGAGCGCCGACGCGGTGAAGGAGCGCGAGCCGGCCGAGTGACGGCCACCGGCGCCTGGCTTCGGCTGCGATCGCCGACAGGCGGGGCACGACCTCCTCTTCGTAGGCCTCGTACTCGAGCTCGGAGACGTTCGGACGACCCTCGGCGTGGTCACGCACGGTGCCCGTGAAGAGAACGACGGCACCGCAGTCAGGACGCTCGGCCCACGCCACGGCGCGTCCTACGGGAATGGGCTCCTCGGTGAGACCCACCCAGTCGTCGTCGGTACGCGGAGGGACGAGCCGCACGCCCCAATGCTAGGGGGTGGAAACGCAAACCCGCCTTTGCAGCCTTCGCGCGGATGCCGACGGCTGCTGGCAGCGCCGAAGGCGCTCACTCTGGCTGTCGGCCAAAAAGAACGGCGGAGGGCGAGCCGGCTTCGCCGGTCGCCCGGAGCACGATTAGCTCGGCCGAGCGCAGCGAGCGCCGAAGAGATAGGTGTTCGCCCCGCGGTCAAGACGAGGAAGGCCGTCGTTAAGCTCGTTTCATGGAGTTCGATGACGGGCTCGATGACGACCCGTCGTCGTATCGAACCCCTCCCCTGCCCGACGACCGTCTGTGGCGGCATCCCTCGGAGATGCGACCGAAGCGCAGCGCGGGCGAGCGCACGTGGCTGGTGGCGTCGATCTCAGGACTCGTCGGCGCCCTGCTGGCGTCCGGCGTGGTGGTCGTCGCCGGCGGCATCGGCAACCGCGCGACGGAGCGCATCGTCGAGCGCGAAGAGGTCCCCGTGCGAACGGTGGCGTCGACGCCCGGGACCGAATCCGTCGTCGACATCGCCCAACGGGTCCGGCCGGCGATCACCCAGGTCCGCGTCGAGGGCAAGCAGGGGGACGCCAGCGGCTCGGGAGTCCTGTTCCAGAGTGACGGGCACCTGCTGACGAACTTCCATGTGATCGACGGCGCCGACGCCGTCAAGGTGGTGATCGACAGCGGCCGCGAACTGACCGCCAAGGTCGTCGGCACCGATCCCGAGAACGACGTAGCCGTGCTCAAGATCGACGGCGGGCCCTTCCCGGTCGCCGCTTTGGGCACGGCAGCCGACCTCCAGGTCGGCCAGCCCGCGATCGCCATCGGGTCGCCACTCGGCCTGGCCGGCGGACCGTCGGTCACCGTCGGCGTCGTGAGCGCCCTCCACCGCCGGCTCGACACCCAGAGCGGGCCGCCACTCCTCGACATGATTCAGACCGACGCTCCGATCTCCCCGGGTTCATCGGGCGGCGCCCTGCTCGACAGCGACGGTGCGGTGATCGGGCTCACGACCGCAGTGGCGACGACCGACGGAGCGCAGGGCCTCGGGTTCGCGACGCCGATCGACATCGCCCGCTCGTCGGCCGACCAGCTGATCGCGGGCGGAAAGGTCGTGCACGTCTGGCTCGGCATCGAGGGCACCGACGTCGACCCGACGACGGCCAAGGAGATGGCCATCGACGGCGGGGCCCTCATCGGCCGCGTCGTGCAGGGCAGCCCGGCGGACAAGAGTGGCCTCCAGGCGCGCGACGTGATCGTCGCCCTCGACAACCAGCCGGTGAAGTCGATGGGTGCGCTCGTCGTGGCCCTCCGCACACACCGCCCGGGCGACGCGGTCTCGATCGACGTCCGCCGCGGCAAGGACCAGCGGCACATGACGGTCTCCCTCATCGAGCGCCCGCCCAACCCGTAGCGGGTCAGTCGCGCAGGCGTCGGTAGGCGGCCACTCCCGCCGCGACTCCACCCGCAACGGCAGCGGCGACGCCGCCCAGGGCGATGGCTTGGCGGCGGCCGAGGCTCAGCGACTGCCAGCGGGGAACCCCGGCGCCGGCGACGAACGCCTCCTCGCTCGAGTACCGCGGCGTCCACCCTTCGGCACGCAGGCGGTCGTTGGCGACGACCCACGGATGCACCAGATACGGCAGCACGTCCTTGGGGACGTCGGGCCCGAGCACGGGCTGCAGGCCTCGGGGTAGGCGCATGCGGACAGGCCCGGCGCTGAGGTCCCTGGCCTCCTCTTCGGACATCCACCCGTCGGGCGCCACGTTGAACACGCCGTCGAGACGGGCGATGGCGGCCAGCACGAGGGCGTCAGCGAGATCGTCGCCGTGCAGGTACTGCACCGGCGGGATGGGATCGGCAACGCCCGCGGGAAGCACGTCACGGAGCAGATGCACGAGGCGGCCGTCGTCGTCACCGCCGAGCACCGTCACCGGCCGCAGCACGGCGAGGCGGGCGTCGGCATTCGCTTCCCGCCATTCGACGGCAATGCGCTCGCTCTCGGCCTTGGCCGTGGCGAAGGCGAAGCCGGGGTTGGGCCGCATGGGCGCGTCCTCAGTCAGAGGCACCGGGTTGTTCGGCCACGCCCCGTACACCATGGCCGTCGACAGGTAGACGACGCGGCCCACGTCGGCGCCCGCCGCACGCAGCGAGGTGCGCAGGCGATCGACGTCCGCCGTTCCCTCGGCATCGACGTGCACGAGGGCGTCGGCCTTGTTGGTGGCCGATGTCACATCTGTCCCGGACGCCTCCAGCCGGCGCACGACAGCGCGACCCACCGAGGTCTCCGAACCGATGACAGATACCGAAAGCACGGCACCTACCATGCCCTTCGTGAGCGAGCGTCAGCGAGCGAGCCAATGTGATCGGCTTGTTCGCCGCGAAGCGGCGATTCAGGCATTGGTTCCCCCTGCGGCGATGTCGCTCGGAAAAGTCCGTCCAACGAATTGCACCACCAATGCCTGAAGAAGGTCCATCCGGGAATCCTTTCGAGCAGCTCCCGATCTTCGGCGACCTGGCCAAGCTCTTCACCGAGCAGGGTCCGGT
>JAFAUA010000352.1 GCA_019243595.1 Acidimicrobiia bacterium | reverse complement strand
ACCTCATCCGCAACGCCTGTGTGAACGACGGCGCACCCGATTCCGGCGAGGAATCGCGCAACGCCGACGTGCTGGAGTCCTACCTCGAGGGATCGGGGATCGACCTCGAGCGCTACGAGCCCGTGCCCGGCCGGGCCAGCCTCGTGGGGCGTATCGAGGGGCGCAATCCCGACGCCCCGACACTGCTGCTGATGGGCCACACGGACGTCGTGCCGGCCAATGCCGACGGCTGGCAGCGAGATCCGTTCGGTGGCGAGCTGGTCGACGGCGAGATCTGGGGCCGCGGCGCCATCGACATGCTCAACCTCACGGCGTCGATGGCGGTGGCGACCCGCCATTTGGCCGACGACGGGTTCCGGCCTGCGGGTGACCTCATCTACCTCGCAGTCGCCGACGAGGAGAACCTCGGCGAGGCCGGCGCCAAGTGGCTGGTCGAGCACGAGCGCGATGCCGTCGGCGCCGATTACGTCATCACGGAGTCGGGTGGGATCCCGATCCCGACGCCGTCGGGCGTGAAGCTGCCGGTCGTCATCGGCGAGAAGGGCACCCACTGGACGACGCTGCGCGTCCGGGGAACGCCTGGGCACGGCTCGTCGCCGCTGCTCACCGACAACGCACTGGTGAAGGCAGCCGAGGTCGTCCGTCGCATCGACGCCTACCGGCCCGAAGCACAGATCCATGCCACGTGGCGCCGCCTGGTCGAGTCGATGGGGTTCCCGCCCGAGCTCGCCGAGCCGATGCTGCAGCCGGAGGGCTTTCGCGAGATGTGCGAGGCATTGCCGATGATCGGGCTGGCGCGCATGGCCCACGCCTGCACGCACACGACGATCGCCCCGACCGTCGTGCGCGGCGGTGCCAAGGTGAACGTGATCCCCGACAAGGTCGACATCGACCTCGACATCCGTACCCTCCCCGGCCAGAACGGCGAGGAGATCGACGCCATGGTGCGCGATGCGCTCGGCGACCTGGCCGACGACGTCGAGCTGATCGTCCGCGAGCACGACGACGCCACCGAGTCGCCGGCCGACACGCCGCTGTGGGACACCTTGCAGCACGTCGCGACCCGGCTGTTCCCCGGCTCGGCCACCGTGCCGCTGATGATGATGGGCGCTACCGACGCCCGCTTCTTCCGGCGGGCCGGTTCCGTCGCGTACGGGTTCGGGCTGTTCAGCCAGCGCATCAGCTACGACGAGTTCAGCTCGATGTTCCACGGCGACAACGAGCGGGTCGACCAGGAGTCGCTGCGACTCAGCACCGAGCTCTGGGACGCCACGGCGCGCGACTTCCTCGACAACGAATGATCAAGGCCGTCCTCTTCGACGTCGGGGGCGTCCTCACGACGAGCCCCTTCGAGTCCTTCGCCCGCTACGAGCGCGAGCAGGGCCTGCCCGACGGGTTCATCCGAAAGCTCAACAGCACCAATCCCGACACCAACGCCTGGGCCCAGCTCGAGCGCAACACCGTGGACTTCAACGAGTTCTGCGACCTGTTCGAGGCCGAGGCGCTCGCCGCCGGCGGTGAGCTCAAAGCCATCGAGGTGATGGCGTGCTTGAGCGGCGACGTGCGTCCCGAGATGATCGAGGCCGTCCGCCGCTGTCACGAGCGAGTGAAGACCGGGATGCTCACCAACAACGTGCGGGCCGAAAACGAGGATGCGGGTGGGCGCCTCGACGGCCTGCTGCTGCCGCTGTTCGACGTCGTCATCGAGTCGAGCAAGGCGGGTGTCCGCAAACCCGACCCCCGCTTCTACGAGATGGCGTGCGAGCAGCTCGCCATCGAGCCGCCGGAGGCCGTCTTCCTCGACGACCTCGGCATCAACCTGAAACCGGCTCGGGCCATGGGCATGACGACGATCAAGGTCGTCGACCCCGACAAGGCGCTGGCGGAGCTCGAAGAGGCGGTCGGCTTCCCCGTCAGATGACGACGATCGCCACGATGGCGGCGGTGGTTGTCGCCAGGGCGACGTAGTCCGGAACGCGCAGACGGACGGGCAGGCGTGGCGCGGGGCCCACCCCCCCGCGACCATCGATGGCGTCGGCCATCTCGCGCGCCCGGCGCAGGGCGGACACGAGGGCGCCGACCAGGAGATCGTGGAGATTCAGGATCTCGCCCTTCACCGTCGTCGGCACCTCGGGGTGGCGCAGTCGCCGCACGGCGTAGAGCGTCCGTAGCTCGTCGACAAGGAGCGGCAGACACCGCACGCACAGGGTGACAGCGGCGACGATCTCGTCGACCGGCGCCCGCACCAATCGCAACGGCGCGAAGAGGCGGGTGAGCGCCGGTCCGAGGTCGGCGAGGTGCGTCGTCCACCCGAGCACCACGGCAAAGCCCAGGACGATCACGGTGAGGGTCGTGAACCGGATCCAGTCGATCAGACCGCCGAAGCCCAGGGTGAGCGCCGGCGTGTGGACTTCGGGCTTGCCGCCCGCGGTCAGGGCGAGGAAGCCGGCGAACAGCAGAAGGTAGAAGAACCACAGCGGCGGGCGGGGCGCCGCGGTGAGCGATACGCGGCAGGTGATCAAGGCGGCGGCGAGGACGGCGAAGGCGATGGCCTGGGCGGGCCACGTAGGCACGGCGACCACCGCGATACCGATGCCGGCCACGACGAGGAGCTTGGTGCCCGCCCACATCTTGTGGACCGGGCTCGTGCCCGGCACGTAGCGCAGGAAGTGCAGCTCGCTCGCTGCGGCGGTCATGGCGTCACCGCCGTACGGAGAACCTCGGCGACCGGTCCGTCGGCGACGATGCGGCTATCGCCGAGCACGAGGCCGCGATCCGCGATGCGATCAGCGTCCTCGGTGTCGTGGGTGACGACGACCGTGGTGAGGCCCGCCGGCAGACGGCCGAGCACCTGCACCAATGACTCGCGGGACGGCGCGTCGAGCCCGGCCAGGGGTTCGTCGAGCACGAGCACGCGCGGCCGGCGGGCAAGCACGCCAGCCAGCGCCACCCGGCGCTGCTCGCCGCCGCTCAACTCGTCGATCCGCCGCGTTCGGAACCGCGCCGGGTCGAGGCCGACGTCGGCGAGCGCGGTGTCGACGGCCGTGTCGTCGATGTCGAGACCGAAGCGCACGTCCTCGCCGACGGTGGGACGCAGGAGTTGCAGGCGGGCGTGCTGGAAGGCCATCGCCGTGTGGCTCTCCTCGATCGACAGCGGCCCGTCGTCGAGGGTGACCTTGCCCTCCGACGGGACCAAGAGGCCGGCCAGGATCCACGCCAGCGTCGACTTACCGGATCCGTTGGGCCCGACGACCACGATCCGAGAACCGTCGTCGAAGCGCACGTCGACGTCCTGCAGGGCTCGGTGCGCCCAGGGCGTCCCCGCCGAATACACGTGACCGACATGGTCGAGCACAAGCATGCCGATCAGACCCCGGCCGGCTGGCCGAGGACGACATCGGGCGGACCGGCGGCCTCGACCAGTCCATCGCGCAGTACGACGACGAGATCGGCACCCGCCGCCTCGACCATGTGATGGGTGATGTGCACCACCGCCGTGCCGCGCGCCGGGAGTTGGCGCAGCACGTCCATGACCTGGCGCCGTCCGGCGGGGTCGACCATCGCCGTCGACTCGTCGGAGATGAGCAGGGCAGGCTTCCGAGCGAGCGCAGACGCGATCGCGAGGCGCTGCAGCTCCCCGCCCGACAGCGTCGCCGTCTCCCGCTCGGCGAAGCCCTCGAGCCCGACGCTGCGCAGCAGTCCCTCGATGTCGACGTCCTCGTCGATGGCCAGCCCGAAGCGGATGTCGTCGGACGCACGGACGCCGAGCACCTGACTTTCGGGGCGCTGGAAGATCTCCGCCGTGCCGCCGTGCTTGCCGTGGGCGGCCGCGCCCGGGCGCTCGACAGTGCCACCGGTCGGCGGCCGGCCCGCGAGCATGCGGGCGAGCGTCGACTTGCCCGATCCGTTGTGGCCGACGACTGCGACGAAGGTGTTCGGCTCGATGCGGAGGTCGACGCCGCGGAGGGCGTCCTCGGACGCACCCGGGAACCGGTAGCGCGCCCCGCGCAGCGTGATCGGCACCGGACCGGGTGCGCCGGTCTCCGGCGGCGCCTCGGGACCAGGGCGGGCGAAGGCCGCGTCCAACCGGCGCAGGGCGGGATTGGCGATGCGCCGGCACAAGAGGGCCATGAGCACCAGGAACGCGAGCTCGATCACCGGGACCGTGATCCACCAGTGGTGGATCACCCAGCGCACGGCGTGGTCGCCCCACTTGGAGGCCCCGTCGAGGCCGACCCACCGCAACAGTCTGCGGAAACCCTTGGTGCTGATGTCGATCTGCTTGAACGTGAGCTTGCGGGCCTGGGCGAACAGCCACAGGGCGGCGAGGCTGAAGGCGGCCGTCGGCAGCCAGAGGACGGGCAGGCTGAACAGCGCGGTCTTCCCCCATCCCCACCGCCACCGGTACGCGAGCCCGACGACGATCCCTCCAAGCGCAACCAGGATGTGGTTCAGGGTGAGCGTGTAGCCGCCGAGGAGGAACGCCACCAGCCCTGAGGCCACCGCGGCGATAACGACAGCCCGGAGCCGTCGCCGTGCGGCAATCGCCGCGAACGGCACAGTCGCGGCGGCGAAGAACACGATTGGGAACGGCAAAAGCCACCCTGCGAACGACAAGACGAGGGCCACATCGCCAAGCACGGCCGCCTCGGCCAGCTCGGACGCG
>JAFAUA010000115.1 GCA_019243595.1 Acidimicrobiia bacterium | reverse complement strand
GGTGGTGGCCGACGTTGTTGACCAGCACATCGGCCCGCCCGACAGTGCTCGCCAACCAGTCGACGTCGGCCTGCCGGGTCACGTCGACGACGACGGCCTTGGCGTGGTGCCCGTCGGCGCGAATGCGCTCGACGCTCTCGTTGGCGCGCTGCTCGTCGATCTCGACGACGACGACGTCGGCGCCGGCCGCCGCCAAGGCGTACGCGGTGGCCGCCCCGATGCCCCCGCCGCCGCCGGTGACGACCGCGACCTGACCGTTCAGATCGATGGCCGTTGTCACAGACTTGATATTTTATGTGACCCATGTCGCCGTCGAGCTCGCCGCGTGGCTACGAGCCGCGGCTGGCCCGGAGGAGCAGCGGGGACGAGGCGGCGCTCCTGATCCGCCGCATGATCTTTGACGGCGAGCTGCGACCCGGTGCGCGCGTGCCCCAGGATGACGTGGCGGCCATGCTCGGCATCAGCCGCATCCCGGTGCGGGAGGCGCTGATCGCCCTCGAGCGCGAGGGCTGGGTGACCATCGAGATGCACCGCGGGGCGTTCGTGAACGCCCTCGACGCCCGGTCGATCCGCGACCACTACGAGCTGTTCGGCCTCGTGTACGGGTTCGCCGCCCGCAAGGCCATCGAGCGGTCCGACCGCGAGCTCGTCGACCGGCTCAGCGCCCAGGTCCGGGCCTGCGACGCGACCCAGGATCCCGTCGAGTTCGGCCGGAGCGCCTCTGCCTTTCAGGCCGGTCTCGTTGACGCCGCCCAGTCGCCCCGCATCAAGGTCCTGCTCCGAGCGATGTCGGCACTGGTGCCCGGCGAGTTCTTCGCCCTCGTCCCCGACGCCATGGCGGTGTGGCGGCGCGGTTTCATGGCCGTGCTGCGGGCGATTCGCAAGGGCGACGCCGATGCCGCCGCCGACGAGTGCCAGCGGGCCATGCGCCGCGTCGGCGAGAAGGTCGTAGCCGTCTTCGCCGAGCGCGGCCTCTTCGAATCGCGCGCGAGCGCCTGACGCGTGGCTCATCCCTACCGCGACGTAGTCATCGCCGGTGTCCACAACACCGAGCAGGCTCGCCAGCTCGAGGGCCACGACTCCGAGTCGATCACCTTCGAGGCTGCGTTGGGCGCGTTGGCCGACGCCGGCGTGCAACCGTCGGACGTGGACGCCGTCATCGGTGCGCAGGCCCAAGAGCTCGTCCTCGGGCTGCGGCTCGGACCGTGCACACGCCTGCCTTGGCAACTCGGCATCCCGATCGTCCTCGAGGCCGCCGACCTGGTGGCGTCGGGCCGCGCCGACGTCGTGCTGATCGCCGCCGGCGGCGCCTCGATGTACACCGACCGGTCCTCGACGGCGCCGTGGACCAGACCGGCGAACGAATTCGTCGTCGGGTACGGCCTTTTTACCGCCGCCGAGTTCGCACTGATGGCGCGCCGTCACATGATCATGCACGGCACGACGCCCCAGCAGATGGCGACCGTCGCCGCCACCATCCGCAACAACGGCCACGTCAATCCCGACGCCGTCTACCACGGCCGCGGCCCGTTCACGCCCGAGGACATCCTCGCCTCACGCATGGTCGCCGAGCCGTTCCACCTGCTCGACTGCGCCATGACGTCCGAAGGCGGCTGCGCCATCGTCCTCGCCACCGCCGACCGGGCCGCCGACTTCAACTCGGCGCTCGTGTGGATCCTGGGCGGCGCAAGCGACTCCTACGGCCCCGCCTACCAGATCGCGCCGGCGTGGGATCTGGTCGGGCGTTCGGACGTTCCCGCCGGCTACGTCGGGCGCACGGCGGCGCGCCACGCGTTCACGGCGGCCGGTCTCCGGCCCGACGACGTCGACGTCGCCGAGCTCTACGACCCGTTCTCCTTCGAGATCATCCGCCAGCTGGAGGCGTTCGGGTTCTGCGCCGACGGCGAGGGCGGGCCGTTCGTCGAGGACGGCAACATCGCACCCGGCGGCCGCATCCCGGTGACGACCGACGGCGGCACCATGTCCTACAGCCACGCCGGCATCAACGCCCAGCAGCTCCAGCGGGTGATCCGGGGCGTCGAGCAGCTGCGGGGCACGTGCGCCACCAACCAGGTCGAGAACGCATCGGTCGCCCTGTGCTCCAACGGTGGGTCGGGCGCCCTGTTCACCGACGTCCTCCTGCTCGGTACGGAGCGGCCCTGATGCTCGAGCCGCAGCCCGTCGGCATCCCCGTTCCCAACCCGTCGCCCGCGTCGAAGCCGTACTGGGACGGCTGCGCGCGCGGCGAGCTGCTCTATCAGCGCTGCGACGCCTGCGCCACGATCGCCTTGCGCCCGGCGACGATCTGCGGAAACTGTCTGAGCCGGTCGTTGTCCTGG
>JAFAUA010000039.1 GCA_019243595.1 Acidimicrobiia bacterium | reverse complement strand
TCGCAGCGACGGCTTCGAGCTGGCGGCCGACCTGGGCCAGGTACTCGGGGTACCGGCCGTCGACGCTGGCGATCGCCATCTCGTTGGTCTGGGCCAGGTGCAGGACGACGTCGGCCACCGTCCAGCCCTCACATCGCGAGGGTCGCTGCCAGTCGGCGTCATCGAGGTTCTCGAGGACGCCGCTCAACTCGGCCTGCTGGTCGGCGAGAGCGCTGACGACGTCGTCCATGGCCGCCATTCTGCTCAGTTCGCTCAGTCTTCGGCGTTGATGGCGTTGATCAGCTCGCGCAGACGCGCGTGATGGTGCTTGTCGAAGAGAAGCTTGATCCGGGCCAGGTCGAGCTGGTCGTCGGTCGACACCTCGGCGGGCAGCGGTTCGGTCAGTTCGATGCCGTCCCTCACGCAGATGTCGGCGAAGTCGCGGTTGAGGCGCTCGAGCTGGGCCTCGCTCGGCGGCCGCTGCATGCGGATGACGAGGGTCGCACCGACGTACCGCACGGAGTGGAAGTTGCGGTAGAAGCCGCGAATCTCGTTCGACGCGGCCTCCACGTCGTCGGTGATCAGGTAGAAGCTGTGGTCGTTGACGTCGATGAGACCGCGGGTCGCGAGCTCCTCTCGGACGAAGCGGTCCCAGCTCGCCCAGTACGTGCCGCCGGGGACGTCGAGCATGACGACGGGAGCCGGCGCCGCCTTGCCGGTCTGCAGCAGCGTGAGGAGCTCGAAGGCCTCGTCGAGGGTGCCGAAGCCGCCGGGCAGCACCGCGAAGCCGGCCGACTCCTTCATCAGCATGAGTTTGCGGGTGAAGAAGTACTTCATGTCGACGAGCTTGGGATCGGCGGCGATGAGCCGGCTCGGTTCCTGCTCGAAGGGGAGGCGGATGTTGATGCCGATCGACTTGTCGACGCCCGCTCCCTCGACGCCGGCGGCCATGATTCCCGGGCCGGCGCCGGTGACGACCATCCAGCCCTCGGCCGCCATCGCTGCACCCAGGTTGCGGGCCTGCGCGTAGAGCGGGTCGTCGGGGAGCGTCCGGGCCGAGCCGAACATCGTCACCTTCGGGACGTCCTTGAAGGGCTCGAAGACCTTGAACGCCAAGCGCATCTCCTTGAGCGCCGAGTTCGTGATCTTGAGGTTGAGGCGGTCGGTGTCGTCGTCAGCCAGCAGGGCGACCGACGTCAGGATCTCCTTGATCTGGTCGCGGTTCTCGCGGACATCCAGGGCGTCGAGGAGCTCGTTGAGCTGCGCGTCGATCACAGGGTCGCCGGTGTGATAGCGGGTGCGGTTCGGACTCATCCCGAGTCCATGGTGCCTGAGTGAGTGCCGCTATCCCGAACGCGGGGCCTGGATGGACGCGGCCAGGTGACCTCCGGTGAAGCGGACGTCACCCGTCACCTCTTCGACCGCACCCGGCGGAGCAGTGCCGGCGGCCATCGCTTCGTCGTCGTCGTATTCCATTTCCGCGAGGACGAGTCCTTCGAGCGGTGGCAGGAAGACGTCGACGCCATTCGGGGGAACGCTGTAGCGGAGCTTGGTCATCCGGTGGCCGTCGAGGCGGGCGAGCAGTTCGTACTCGGCCTCGGAGAGGTACGTGTTCGTTGTCAGCCGCCGGTGATCAGGTCCGGGCACCTTCTGGGTGAGCTTGTAGATCGTCGGCGCGCTGCCGCGCGTGTCGACCATGCGCCGGAGCCGGAGTCGGGTGCCGGGGAAGTAGACGTCGGTGATCTCGACGATCGCGACGGCACTTGCTTCGTCGGGGGGCGCGGCGAGGCGCCAGCAGCGCTCCCGTTCGACGCGGGCGTACTTCTCGGCCTTTCCGGGCGGGGCGGAGGGGTTGTTCATCGTGTGTTCCCTACCATCGGTGGGTGAGTGGATTCCTGAACGGCGCCGGGTACGCGGTCGTCGTAATCCTGACCCTCGTCGGTCTCTGGGCCGCGCTCGACGCCGCCCGCCGGCCGCAGGAGGCGTGGCACCAGGTCGGCGCCCGCAAGTGGCTGTGGGTCATCGGCATGCTCGTCGGCACGTACTTCGTGGTCGGCCTGATCTTCGTCCTCCTCTACGTCGGCGGCGTCCGCAAGGACCTCCAAGCCGTACAGACGGGCGCTGCGCCCTGGTGACCACGGTCGACCGGGTGCGCTGGATCGAGGAGCGGTTGCGGTTCCTCGAGCAACGCCTCGAGCAGGGGGTGTCCGACGATGAGCGGTCGGCGATCGAGTCCGAGATCGAAACGCTGCACAAGGAGGCGGGTGCATCGCGCCGCTGGATCAGGCGGCTGTTCGGCCTTCCGCGTCTGCCGGGTCGGTAACCGCGTCAGAACGTGATGGACCGACCCCGGCCAGCCACCAGCCGGGTGTTTGCTCAATCGGCGGGCTATTTCGCCAGCGATCGCGCAAACATTAGGCGAGGAGGTTCGCGGGGGCGCGGCGGACCGCGGTTGGCACGCGGGGGAGGACCGTGCGCGAGGCGGCGCCGGCGAACAACAGCGCGGTCTTGCGGTTGCGGTCCCAGCCGAGGCCGAACTGCTGGCGCAGCGGCCGCGGCAAAAGGCCGGCCGTCAGTTCGCGGGCGAGCGCCATGCCGGGCTCGGCGACGAACGGGAGCCGAGGATGCAGCACCGAGCTGGCCAGCTCGCGCGCGGTGTCGGTGACCACAAGTGAGCCGACCATGTCGCGCACGTACTGACGGAACTCCCCGAGGTCGGCGGGCTGGATTGACCGCGGCACGCCGAGCGCTTCGGCGACCACCACAGAGTCCTCGTAGTAACGGGCAGCTTCTGAATCTGACAGCGGTCGCAGGAATCGACGATGGACGCGTAGCGCGGTATCGGTGAGCGTGGCGTGCACCCACATCAGGAGATCGGGGTCGTTGGCCTGGTAGCCGGCGCCGGTGACGTGCTCGTGCACGGCCCAGATCTGGCGGGCGACGAGGTCGGCCTCGTCTCGGGTGCCGAACACGATCGTGTACGTGGCTTCGAGTGTGCGTCGCAGCCGTCCGAACGGATCCTTCTCGAACCCGCTGTGGTCGGCGACGCCGGCGGCCACCTTGGGGTGGGCGAGCTGCATGAGCAGGGCGCGTCCGCCGCCGAGAAGAAGGATCGCCTCGCCGCTGACCCGGCGGATGACGGCGTCATCCGGGAAAAGGCCTTCCATCAACCCAAGGCTACGTTTCACAAGCCCCGGCGAGCGGGTAACCCCTCAACCATGGGTTCGATCGGCATTCTGTTCGTGCCGCTGGCCTTGGCGGTCATTACGGTGCTTTTGGTTATCACTGCGTGGCTCGAGGAGAGCGTTCTCTCGCCGCGTTCGATGATCCTCCACACCGTGCGCACGCGGTCCCGCCGGATCACTCCCGAGGACGTCGAGCGCCTGGTCGCCGATCAATCAGAGCGGCTGCTCCGCAACTTCGAGCGGTAGGTCGGGCTCCTGCGGCTGGCGCCGCCAGACCAACACGCCCAGCGCGCCGAGCACGATGACCGCGCCCGCGATCTGAGCCGCGACGACGTCCTCGCCCAGGAAGACAGCCGCTGATGCCATGGCGACGACGGGGATCAGCAGGGTCAGCATCGACGTCAGGACGAGCGGCGCGTGGCCATGGGCCCAGTTGATGAGGAAGTGACCCATCCCGCCGGTACCGAGGCCGAGGGCGAGGATCACCGCCCACGTGCCGCCGTCGGGAACAGTCAGGTCATGGCCCGTCCCGACCGCGACCAGGGCGATGACGACGAACGCCACCAGCGACATGGCCGTCACGAACTCGACGGCGTCCAACTTCGCACGGCCTTGCTTGCCGAAGATGAAGTAGGCGGTCCACGCGAACAGACACAGCACGGCCATGATGTCGCCGAAGGGACTCCACGACGGCGTCGTCGACGAGCCGAACACCACCACGGAGACACCGACGAGCGCAACGACCGTCCACCACACATCGGAGACGTGCACCCGCTCACCGAACAGCGGTCCGGCAACGAAGAGCAGGAGGGCGGGCTGAAGGGCCGAGATCATGGTGGCGTTGGCGACCGTGGTGTGTTTCACGGCGGTGAAGAACAGGCCGATGTCGGCGGCGAAGGCGATGCCGGCCGGCAAGGCGGCCACCAGCAGGCGCCAGCGGAGACGCCCGCCGCGCACCGTGAAGATGACGAGCATCGCCACCGCCCCGACCCACAGCCGGTGGAAGGCGAGCGTCAGACCGTCGACGTGATCGGCGGCCTTGGCAAGGACACTTGCGGCGCCCCACATGAGCACAGCGGCGAGAGCGCCGAGTGTCCCGGCCGCAGACGGCGACGGGCGCGAAGGCCTACGCGAGGGCGACGCGCTCGTAGAGGGTCGTGCGCTGCTCAAGGGGGCGGCCGAGGGGCTCGACGATCTCCCGGAACGCTTCCTCGTCCATCCGCTGGCCATGCGAGGCGCCGGCGGCGCGCGAGATGTTCTCGTCGATGAGCGTGCCGCCCAGGTCGTTGGCTCCGGCCGACAGCACCTGGCGAGCGCCGCTCGACCCGATCTTCACCCACGACACCTGCACGTTCGGCACCCACGGGTAGTAGGCGATCCGCCCGATGGCGTGCATCAGCAGCGCCTCGCGGAACGTCGGCCCGCGCCGGGACTTCTTCTGCAGATAGATCGGCGCCGCCATGTGGACGAACGGCAGCGGGACGAACTCGGTGAAGCCGCCGGTCTCCTGCTGCAGCGCACGCGTCCGCACCATGTGACGGGCCCAGTGCACCGGCTTCTCGACGGTGCCGAACATGATCGTGATGTTCGAGCGAAGGCCGATCGAGTGCGCCGTGCGATGCGCCTCGAGCCACTCCTCGGTGTCGACCTTGTCGCGGCAGATGATCTGACGGACCTCGTCGTCGAGGATCTCGGCGGCCGTACCCGGGAGTGTCTTCAGGCCGACGTCCATCAGCCGCTGGAGATACTGGGCCAAGGGTTCACCGAGGCGCTTGGCCCCCTCGGTCACTTCCAAGGCCGTGAACCCGTGGACGTGGATCTCGGGCGCCGCTTCCTTCACTGCCCGGCAGACGTCGATGTAGTAGTCGCCGTCGAAGCTGGGATGGATGCCGCCCTGCAGGCAGACCTCGGTAGCGCCCTGCGCCGCAGCCTCGGCCACCCGCTGCTGGATGTCCGACAGATCCAAGAGATACGGATCACCGCGCAGATTCAAAGACAGCGGGCCCTTCGAGAAGGCGCAGAAGCGGCACTTGAAGGTGCAGACGTTCGTGTAGTTGATGTTGCGGTTGGCGACCCACGTGACCGCGTCGCCTACGAGCTGGCGCCGCAGCTCGTCGGCGACCTCGGCGACGGCGGCCACTTCGGGACCCCGCGCCGAGAACAGGGTGACGATCTCCTCGACGTCGACGGTCTGGCCCATCAGGACGCCGGCCAGCACCTCACCGACCGCGCCGCCGGCGCGGGCCGCGGATGGGAGGAGGGTGGGGGGCGCGGCGTCGGCGCCGGAGTACCACTGGTGGTCGTCACGGCCGAGTCCCTCGGCGTCGCTGCGGTCTATCACCGGGAACTGCATCGCCGGGTCGAGCCAGCGCTGGGCGTCGTGCACGTACGCCGGATAGATCGTGAGTCGTGGTGCCAGCGCGAACCCGTGCGCTTCCGTCACCGACTGCAACCGCTCGAGCGCCGGCCATGGGCGCTCGGGATTGACGTGGTCGGGGGTTACCGGCGACACGCCGCCCCAGTCGTCGATGCCGGCGTCGAGCAGGGCGCCGAAGTCCTCGGTGAGGTTCGGTGGCGCCTGTAGGTGGATGTCCGCCGGCAACATCAGCCGGGCGGCGGCGATCGTCCACCGGAACTCGTCCTCGGGACACGGCGGTGCCTGGTGCATCGCCGTCCCCGCCTTGGGCAGGAAGTTCTGGACGATCACCTCCTGCACGTGGCCGTGGCGCCGGTGGCTCTCGGCGATCGCGGTCAACGCCTCCAGTCGGGACTCCCGCGACTCGCCGATGCCCACGAGGATGCCGGTCGTGAACGGGATCGCCAGCTCGCCCGCCGCCTCCAACGTGGCCAGCCGGCGCTCGGGTGTCTTGTCGGGTGAGCCCCGGTGGCAGTCGAGGTTCGGATCGAGCGACTCGAGCATCATCCCCTGCGAGGCCGACACCGAGCGCAGGGCGGCGAGCTCGTCTCGGTACAGCGCCCCCGCGTTGGCATGGGGGAGAAGACCCGTCTCCTCGACGACGAGTTTGCACATGGCGACGAGGTACTCGACCGTGCTCGCATACCCGTGGTCGGCCAGCCAGGCGGTGGCCGCCGGATAGCGAAGCTCGGGCCGCTCGCCGAGCGTGAAAAGCGCCTCGTGACAGCCGGCGTCGGCGCCGTGACGGGCGATCGCCAGCACTTCCTCCGGTGAGAGGTACGGCGACTCGAGACGGGCGGGAGGCTGGGCGAACGTGCAGTACCCGCACCGGTCGCGGCACAGCATGGTGAGAGGGATGAAGACCTTCGGCGAGTACGTGACACGTCGCCCGGTGGTCGCGTCGCGCACCGCCGCCGCTTGGGTGAGGAGCTCGTCGAGTGGCGTGGCCAGCAGGTCGGCGGGCACGCCCGTCACCCTAGGTCCCGCCGACGCCATATACGCGGGCCGGCGTCAGCAGCACGGCCGCCCGCCGTTCG
>JAFAUA010000025.1 GCA_019243595.1 Acidimicrobiia bacterium | reverse complement strand
CGCGCCGTGCTCGCCGTCGTCGGGACCGTCGCCGGTCTCATCGTTCTCCTCGGCTACAAGTCCACACCGCCGCCGATCCGCAAGGTGATTGCCGGGCCCGCGACGACCGTGCCGCGGACGAGCGTCCCGCCCCGGCCCCCTGCGGTGCCGTCAACGGCAGCGCCGCCCCCGCCCCCTCCGCCGTCCACGACCGCGGTCACCACCGCGACAGTGCCCGTCACGAATCCGCGATCCTCCCGCCAGCAGCCCGCGACGGTGGCGACGCCGCCCGCTGCGGCACCTCCTCCGGCGCCACCGGCGACCACTCCCGTAACCAAGCAATACACGGGCTCGGTGGCGAGTACGCAATACGGCAACGTGCAAGTGCAGATCACGGTCTCCGGCGGTCGAATGACCGACGTGCAGGCGCTCCAGCTCCCGAGCGACTACGCGCGCTCGCAGCAGATCAGCGACTATGCGGGCCCCAAGCTGCGCCAGGAGGCGCTCGACGCCCAGAGCGCAAACATCGACACCGTGTCAGGTGCGACCTATACGTCCGACGGCTACCGCCAGTCCCTTCAGTCGGCGCTCGACCAAGTTCACCCGTGAGGTCGGCGAGTGGCAGTTCCGGCACTACCGAACTGCCGCTTCGCGCTTCGTCGTTGAGTTCAGAGCGCGCCGCCAGAACACCGACGCCGCAGACGCGTCTTCTGTACGCACTAGTCCTCACTGACCGGCGACCCGAGCGGGCGTTCGGGGCGCTATCCCTGTGCAGCCATCCATGGGGTGAAGAGCTTCGGTTGGTCTCCGCCGAGCTGTGCGCGCATCGCCTCGGTCGGAGTACCGAGGAGTTCCCCGGTGACGCTGGCGGTGGCCATGAGCGGTTCCATGAGGTGGCTGATGTTGGCGAAGTGCTCCAACGCCGCGTCGGCGTCTCTGTACCGCTCAAAAACCATCGCCTCGCTCTCGTCGGCGTTGAAGAACACCTCGTATTGCAGGGTTCCGGTGTCTCGCGTTCGCACGATCTCCATGGCTTGCTCAGTCAAGCGCTTCCACTCGTCGAGCTTGCCAGGGTGAAACACCACCCGTGCGATGCCCTTGATCTCATCCACCTGGCGACCTCCGACCGACCCAGCGAAGAACCGCCATAGTTCTACCCGGCTGACCTGCGCGAATCGGGCTCCGAAATCGCCCGACCCATTGGATACCGCTCCGCCCGCTCCGCGCTTCGTCATCGAGTGCAGAGCGCGCCGCCCGAACACCGACGCCGCGGACGCGTCTTCGGTTCTCACAAGTCGTCACCGGCCGGCGACCCGAGCACTGGGCGTTCGGGCGCGCTCGCGGGAACGAGCGCTGACCGCATGTCGGCCACCGAGAATGGTCCCACTGCCGGCGTTCGAGGGCACTGCGGCCGACTCGCCGCGGGTGATCTTCTGGGACGCTCCGGGCGAGCGCCGGACTTGCCCCCTATGCGCGGCGCACGGTCCGGCGGCTAGCTGTAGTCGCTCGACAAAGGGCAGCCGGTCGCGGGCACCTATAGCGAGGTCCCGGACCAGTCGACCTTCTGAGGTGGCACGGCCGGGTTTCCGACGTCGATCTGGATGTCCTCGTGCGACTCGAGGGGGATGGCTCGAGGGTCGCCCCGATAGGGCCTCCCGTCGACGAAGACCGTCAGCGGCCCGCTGGCCGAGTCCACCTGATCGGTCGACAGCTGCTGGCCCCAGATGTCGAAGAAGTTGCCGAGGGTGTAGCGGCGGATCGACGGCGATTCGATGTGGATCACCCCGTCCTGGGCGTGCACGTGGAGCCAGTAGTAGCAGATGCTCGCGCCGTACAGCGGTCCGTTGGCGGCCTGGCTGGCGACCGGCTGCACGATGCCAATGCCTGGAGGGATAGGCCGCAGCTGGCCGTTCACATAGACGCTGAGGTGGGCATGGACGTGGTAGGCGACCTGCTCGGTGGTGTTGCAGTGGATCCCATCGACGATCTGGCCTGCGGCGGAGGTCGTCTCGGGAGCGAGGACGGCGCCCGATTGGAGGGGGATGCCCTCGGGGCCCGTAGGCCCGCCGACCGTCGCCGTCGCTACGTCGGTGTGGACGCGGGTCGGCGAGCTGCCCGACGAGCCCCCGCTGAGGGCAACCGCGATCCCGACGGCGATGGCGACGATGACAAGGAGGACGCCACCCCACCGCAGCGCTCGACGCCTGCGCGCGGCGCGTTCGCGCTCGGCGCGGCGCATCGCGGCGCGGCTTTGCCCCGGGCCTCGCCGGCGCGGTGAAGCGGTGGGCATGTCGGCTGCCTACCACGAGAATGTCGTGCAACGGCATCGCCGGGGCCGCGACCCATCCACGGCCGCGGGATGCGCAACCATTGTTGTGCACGATGCGTCCGGTCCCCATCGCCTTCCATCTCGGCCCGCTCACCGTCCACACCTACGGGATCGGTCTCGCCGTGACGTTCGTCTTCGGCGCGTGTTACCTCGCCCGCCGCCTACGCCGACGCGGCGTACCGACCGAGTGGCTATCGAACGTCGCCGTCGGCATCCTCGTCGGCGCAGTCACCGGCGCGCGTGCGGTGCACGTCGTGTCCCACGCCGGCTTCTACATCGCCCATCCGGCCGAGGTCGTCATGGTCTGGCACGGCGGACTGTCCTCCTTCGGCGGGCTGGCCGCCGGTTTGGCCGCCGGCGTCGTCCTCGCCCGGAGCCGACGCCCACCCGGGACCGCGCTCCCGTGGCTCCTCGACGTTGCCGCCCCGGTGCTCGCGTGCTCGTGGGCGATCGGCCGACTGCTCGGCCCACAGCTCATGATCAACGGCGGCGGCCACCCGACGGCGGCCTGGTACGGGCTCTCCTACGCAGGCCAGGTCGGCAAGCGGATTCCCGTTCCCATCTTCCAAGCGGTCCTCGACCTGACGATCTTCGGCGTTCTCCTAATCGCCGAGCGGCGCTGGGGGCGTCGTCCGCTGGGAGCGATTTTCGCCTTGTGGCTTGCGCTGTGGGGACTCGCACGCTTCGCCGAGGAGTACTTCTGGCTGGCGACGCCGGCACTGTGGGACGCCGTCGAGGTGTTCTCTGTCGTTCTCAGTGTCTCGGCGTCGTCGGTGCTTCTACTCCTGCCGCGACGGCAGATCGACGACCAGGGCGGGCACGCAGTGAGCTCGCCGCAGGGTCCACCGATCTCGCCCGCCTCGATCCACCGCTGAGCGATGGCGGAGACACGCGCAAGCGCGCAAAATCCGCGATTCAGGTGGCGAGCCGCACGTGGCGCTGGTCCGGCCAGTGCGTTTAAGCGGCGCAGGGTAACGGGTGTCCCGCGGCCGGCGGTCGGGTCAGGCCAACGACATCGTCCGGACCGGGATTATGAGCGGCCTCGGCGGCGTCATGACCGCGCCCGCAGCGGGCGATCCGGCGCGCTCGCAGGAACAAGCGCTGACCGGATGTCGGCCATCGAGAACAGTCCCACTCCCGGCGCTCGTGGGCGCGCTCCTCTCAGTAGGACTCCATTAGGAGGTAAGCGATCCTCAAACGGGATCCAACGACGATGCCGACATGCGCTTCAGCGATCGATTGGTTGCCAGACGACATCGTGTGTGGCGAATGGGGGCGGCCACACCACCTTCTCAACATTCGGCGCCACCCATTCCCAGATCACGCCCGCCGCGTTGCGGTTGTTGCCTGCGTCGGCGGCGCCGGCGGGGGCGATGTCGAGTCCGCCACCGTTGGCCAGTGTGCCGATCGGCAGCTTGACGGCCTGCGCCGCCGTTGCGACCGCCGTGGTCGTCGCTGTTCGTGCCTTCGGCAGCACGTGTACGAACAGGGCGTACGCGTTGGAGAAGCCCGATAGCGCGTGCGACGTCATGGCCTGGTGATATCGCTTTTGGTACTGCGCTGCGGCCCACGCCAGGGTCGTGCGCCCTTCGGGGCTCAGCGCGTCGGGGCGTACAGCCGCGGCATCGGGCTTGTCGGAGGCGAACACGCCCACCGCCACGTCGCCCAGGCGCTGGCCGAACGCCGGCATGCAGTAGGAGCTCGACGTCCCCAAGTTGACGAGCAGCGGCACGTGGGCGGCAGCGAGCGCCCGCCGCAGGGCGGTGCCGTCATCGATGTACGCGGAGACATACAGCGCGTCGGGATGTGCAGCGGCGATGCGGGAGGCCAACGCCGTGAAGTCCGTACCCGACTCGGCGTAGGGGAACGACGCGACCAGCTGCTGGCCCGTCGCCGTCACCTCGGCCTCGGCGCCGGCCTGGACGGCGCGGCCGTAGGGGTCGTCCACGTACGCGACCGCCCATCGCAACGGCGCGCGTGTCGGCAGATGGGACCCCAGCCCGTCGCGGACGAAGTCAACGGCCGCCTTGCCGAGATCGCCGCCCATGGGAGCCATGCGGATGAAATCTGTCCCGGCCGCAACCGGACCGTCGGTCTCGTAGCTGTTGGCGGCGTACACGTTGTCGAGCGCGGGTGTGCTGTCCCAGCCGACGTAGCCGACGGCCCCGGTCTCCCACACCAGCATGTGGCGACGCGTGGCCTCCTCCGCCGCGACGGCCGAGAACGCGCTCCCGTGGGTCCCGACGACGATCGAGACACCCGCGTGCTGGAGTGAAGCCATGGCGTCGGGTACCCCTTCGGGCCGGGCCAGCTCGGCCGTCACCAGTTGGAGCTTGTCGCCGACAACGCCACCGTGCGCGTTGGCCCACGTGGCCGCCAACTCCGCCCCTTGCTTCTCCTCGGTCCCCTGGGCACCCTGACTCCCGGTCGTCGGGTACAGCAGGCCAACCTTCATGCTCGAGCGGCTTGAGCCGCAGGCGCTTAGAGCGCCGGCCAGGACCAGCGCGGCGGCTGGGACGACGACGCGCCACCACAGCGGCGAGGGCATAGCAGTGGTGGGAGGTCGAGGTTCTCGGAGACTGGCGAACAAATTCAACGCGCGGAGCGTAGATGAGGG
>JAFAUA010000561.1 GCA_019243595.1 Acidimicrobiia bacterium | reverse complement strand
GCTGGCCCCTGCGGACTGTTGGCGAGGGTCAGGATCGACGAACTGCTGAGCAGGACACGGGCTCCGTGCTTCTCGCACCAGACAGCGAACATGCTCATACAACGATCCTGCGCCTGATCGTGTGAGACGACGAGTGGCGGGATTGACCATGACCGTCAAGATCCTGCCATTGGCAGAATCTTCGGCATGCAGTAGAATCCTGCCATGAGCAAACAGCGGCGAGCGAAGCTCGACGGTGATCGCTCGAGCGAGAGCGGCGGCGCCGAAGGCGGCTCGATTACCGGCCGAAGGCCGCTGAGCAAGCAGCGGCGCCGGCACACCGTCGCTGCTCTCGCGTTCGACTGCGTCTCGCCGTTCGAGCTCTCGGTGGCGTGCGAGGTGTTCGGCTTCGATCGCTCCGACCTGGGCGTGCCCTGGTACCGCTTCATGGTGTGCGCCGTCGAGGGCAGACCGGTCGTCAGCGAGGTCGGCTTTCAGATCCACACGCCCTACGACCTCAGCGACCTGCGCCGGGCCGACACCATCATCGTCCCCGCCCGCTACAAGGGCGACGCCGCCCATCAGGCAAACCTGCTCGATGCCCTACGCGCCGCTCACCGGCGCGGTGCGCGAATCATGTCGTTCTGCACCGGCGCCTTCGAGCTCGCCGAAGCAGGACTGCTTGACGGACGCCGGGCGACGACGCACTGGGCGTACGCCGATGAGTTCGCGGCCCGCTTCCCCGACGTGAAGCTCGACCCCGGCGTGCTCTACGTCGACGAGGGCAACGTCCTGACTTCTGCGGGCACAGCAGCAGGCATCGACCTGTGCCTGCACGTCGTGCGTAAGGACTTCGGCGCCGACGTTGCCAACGGTGTCGCCCGGCGCATGGTCGTGCCGCCTCACCGCGACGGCGGTCAAGCCCAGTACGTCGACGACCCGATCCCCGATGGTCCCGGCGCCGACCTCTTCGGCGAGACCATCGCGTGGCTCCGTGAGCATCTCGATGAGCCCGTCACCGTGGAAGACCTGGCCAGCCGGAGCGCGATGAGCCCCCGAACGTTCGCCCGACGGTTCCGGGCGACGACCGGGACGACCCCGATGCAGTGGGTACTGCGCCAGCGCGTGCTGCTCGCCCAGCGCCTGTTGGAGACGACCGACGAGCCCGTCGACCGCGTGGCCGAACTGGCCGGCTTCGGTTCGCCCGCGGCTCTGCGCCAGCATTTCCAGCGCATGGTCCGCACCTCCCCCACCGCGTACCGACGAACGTTCCGCCAGGAGGAACCCGTCGCGTGAAAATGAAGCGCGCCGTCCTCTTCGGAGGGGCGGCGGTCCTCGGGTGGATACTGGCGCGGCATCGGCGCGGCGCGGGTCACGACACGACGTCGGGCGCGCCCGTCCACCAGACCGGCCGCGCCGCCCGCAACGCGCGCATGGCCGGGATGGGCGCCAAGGTCGGCACGTCCTACGCGGTGCACCGGGCGCGCCGGGCGTTCGCGCCCGAACCCCGCAGGGCCGAGCTCGACCTCGAGCACCAGATGCACACCGCAGAACAGGTCGCGCAGACGCTCGGGAACATGAAGGGCGCCATGATGAAGGTGGGCCAGATGCTCAGCTATCTCGACGAAGGCCTGCCCGAACCGCTGCGTGACGCGCTGGCCCAGCTGCAGCAGGATGCGCCACCCATGAGCGGCGAGCTCGCCGCCGGCGTCGTCGAGCGTGAGCTGGGCTCGCCTCCGCAGCGACTCTTCGCAGAGTGGGATCCGGTGCCGATCGCGGCAGCCTCGATCGGCCAGGTCCATCGGGCGATCACACGCGAAGGCCAAGCGGTGGCCGTCAAGATCCAGTATCCGGGCGTCGACGAAGCGATCACGTCCGACCTGAACAGCGCCGGCATGCTCTTTGCGGGCATGCGCACGATGTTCCCGGGACTCGAGACCGGGCCGGTCCTCGACGAGATCCGGTCGCGGCTCACCGAGGAGCTCGACTACCGCAAAGAGGCCGAGAGCCAACGCTTCTTCGCCGACGCCTACGACGGCCACCCGTTCATCCACATCCCGGCGGTGGTCGACGAGTACTGCACCGGACGCGTCTTCACCAGTGAGCTGGCCGACGGCGTGCGCTTTGACGAAGCCGAGCAGTGGAGCCAGGAGGAGCGCGACCTGGCGGCGGAAACCATCTACCGCTTTGCCATCGGGAGCATGTGGCGCCTGCATGTCTTCAACGGCGACCCGCATCCCGGTAACTACCTGTTCCGTCCGGGCGGACGCGTCACGTTCCTCGACTTCGGGCTGGTGAAGTTCCTGACACCAGAAGAGGTGTATCCCCTGCAGCGCCTCATCGAGACGATCGTCATCGATCCCGACCCCGCTGCCTTCCGGCAAACGCTCGAGGACGTCGGCTTTCTCCATCACGACTCGGCGCTCACCGACGACGAGGTCGTCGGCTACTTCCGCCACTTCTATCAATTCGCGCTCGACGAGGAGTCGGGTGTGCTCGACGAGAAGTACGCGTCGCTGATCGCACGCAAGCTGTTTCAGCTCGACGGCGCCGGCAGCCCCGGCATCCAGCGTTCCGGGAACGTCCCACCCGCGTACGTCATCCTTCAGCGCATCAATCTCGGCCTCTATGCCGTGCTCGGACAGCTGCGCGCCAAAGCGCCATGGCGGGCGATCTCCGAGGAGCTGTGGCCGTGGGTCGACGCACCGCCGGCGACCGAGCTCGGAAAGCAACACGCGGCCTGGTTGGCGGGCCGACGCGCGCCAGCAGCCGACTAGCGTTTCGTCCGTGGCGGTCCGGCTCGAGATCGAGCTCACCAGTGCGCGCGATGACGGCACCTGGACGTGGCGCGCCGCCGGTGCTCGCCAGCCGAAGGGTGTGCTCGAGGCCGGCGTGTTGCCCGAAGGAGTCAAGGTCGGCGACATCCTGCGCGTCGAGGCCGAGCAGAACATCGACGGCATCAACGTCACCACCGTGCTTCCGTCCAAGACGAAGTCGCGAGAGCCGGAGCTGCTCGAGATGATCGCCAAGCCCGAGGGACCGCTGGTGAGCGCGTCGCTGACCGGACGCGACCGCGACGAGCGGCGGGGACGAGGCGAAGGACGCAGGCCCCCGCGCGGCGACCGCGGTGAACGCCCTCCCCGACGCGATCGTGACCGCGACCGGGATCGCGCGGCCCGGCCCGCGGCGCGCGACGGTGGCGGCCCGCCGCGCCGTGCAGGCGGCGGTCGTCCTGCGGCACCGACCGAGGAGCGGCCGTCCCGTCCGCGCCCCAAGCGACTGCACGCGGGACGCGCCCACCGCGACGCCCTGATCGCCACGCTCCCGCCCGAGCAGGTCCCGGTCGCCGAGCAACTGCTCAAGGGCGGGATCCCGGCGGTGCGCCAGGCCGTGCAGACCCAGAACGAGCAGGCCAAGGGCTCGGGCAGTCCCGAGATCAACGCCGAGCCCCTCGTTGCCCTCGCCGAGGAGCTGCTCCCCCGGTTGAAGGCAGCCGAGTGGCGCGACCGGGCCGAGGCCGCGATGGCCCAGGCCGACGAGGTCGGCCTCCGTGACCTCCGGGCTGTCGTCGCCGGTGCCGACACCGTGGCGCGCGACACCGAAAGCCGCGAGCTCGCCGCCAAACTGCGCGACGCCCTCGAGCGCCGCAGCGCATCGGAACGGCAGGCGTGGGCCGAAGAGGTGTCTTCCGCCCTCGACGACGGCCGCGTCGTGCGCGCCCTGCGCATCAGCGGCCGGCCCCCCGAAGCGGGCGCTCGCTTCCCCAACGAGCTGGCCGACCGGCTCAGCGAGGCGGCGGGCGCCGCCATGGGTCCAGACGCCGCCCCCGACCGATGGGCGGCCGTGCTCGATGCCGTCGCCGGCTCGCCGGTGCGCGCGTCCGTCAAGCCGGCCGGTCTCCCCGCCGAGCCCGGCGAGGACCTGCTGAAGACGGCCCGCCAGGCCGCCAGTCGCGTACCCGCTCTCGCGCCGCTGCTTGGCATCGAGGCCAAGGCGCCCGCAGCCCGCGCCCCGAAACCACCACGCCGTCCACCGCCCCCTCCCCCTCCCCCGCCGCCGCAACTGGCGGAGGCCGCAGCCGAGCCCGAGAGCGCCTGACAACAGACATGAGTGTCGACTTCGAGACCAGGGGGCGCGTCGCGGTCCTCACCATCAACCGGCCTGAGGCCCGCAACGCCGTCAACGGCGAGGTGGCGCAGGCCATGGAGGCGGGCATCGATCGCCTCGAGAACGACACCGAGCTCTGGGCGGGTGTGGTCGCCAGCACGGGCCCGGTGTTCTCGGCGGGCGCCGACCTGAAGGTGATCGCGGCCGGCCGACCTCAGGATCTCATCACCGACCGGGGTGGCTTCGCAGGTATTGCCCGACGCGAACGACGCAAGCCCATCGTGGCCGCCGTCGACGGTCCCGCCCTCGCGGGCGGCTGCGAGATCGTGCTTGGGTGTGACCTCGTGGTGGCGTCGCGGCGGGCGGCCTTCGGTATCCCCGAGGTCAAGCGTTCGCTCGTCGCGGCGGCCGGCGGGCTCTTCCGTCTCCCTCGTGCTCTGCCCCGCAACGTGGCGCTCGAGCTCGCCCTCACCGGCGATCCCATCGACGCCGAACGGGCTTACGCCCTCGGGTTGGTGAACGAGCTCGTCGAAGACGGCCAAGCCGTCGAAGCCGCCCTGGGCTTGGCCGAGCGCATCTGCGCCAACGCACCGCTGGCCGTGTGGGCGAGCCGGAACGTCGTCCTCGGGTCCGCCGGCGAAGGCGACGAGGTCGGCTGGCGGCTAACCGACGAAGCGTTCGGCGACATCCTTCGCAGCGAGGACTTCGCTGAAGGCCCCCGCGCCTTCATCGAAAAGCGCGCCCCGGAATGGAAAGGTCGTTAGCTCGCCGACTTAGTCGGTCGCGATAACCCGCAGGATGCCGTGTTCGTGCAGGAACTCGGCAAGACCGTCGACGAGCCCTCGGTCGACCACCTCGTCCAGCGGGACCCACGCCGCCTCCGCGGCGTCGGCACCGGCGATGGGATCACGGGGTTCGAGCACGGTCACGATGAAGTCGAGGATGACGTAGTGGTAGCCGTCACCGATGCGCTCGACCCACCCCACGAAGCGGTCGGCGACGCCTTCCAGGCCGGTCTCCTCCGCCAGCTCGCGGACGACGGCCTCGACGAGCATCTCCCCCGGCTCGACGCGGCCGCCCGGTACTGACCACAGGCCGGCCGCGGGTCCGTGGCCCCGCCGCACGAGCAGGAGACGTTCCTCGTCGATGGCGATGGCGCCGACGGCGACCTCGGGCCGCGCCTGGCCGTGGCTCTCCAACCCGACGCTCATTTCTCACCGTCCAATCGGTGATGCATCACCAGCTTGCGCGCCGTGAAGCCGGACTCCTCGAAGAAGTTCTTGGCCGAGCGGTGTCCCGGCAGGGCCATGGCGTCCATCCCTGCACATCCCTGCGCCTCGCACCACGACACAAGATCGACCAGCATGGCCTCGCCGACACCGACCTCCCGGGCGCCCTCTTCCACGAAGATGTCGTCGACGACACCCAGCCGGGAGCCGTCGTTCAGCGTCTCGATGTGCACCGCGGCATAGCCCACCGGCACGTCGTCGATCGTGCCGACAACGACGCGGGTGCGGTCATCGACCAGCGACGCCTTCAGGCTCTCTTCGACGGGGTCCGGGCGCGCCTCACGGGCCGCCCAAACGGCGCCGCCCCTCATCGGCTTGAGCTCGGCAATGGCGGCATGGACGAGTTCGGCGAGCCGCGGCAGGTCGTCCTCGGTGGCGCGCCGCACGCCCTCCACTCAGGTCCCCGACTGCAGTTGTTGCACCCGCGCCAGGATCGTCTTGCGTTTCCGGCTGGCCTCTTCGTAGGCGCGCACCGCTTCGAGCTCGTCGGGCGCCAACCCGTCGAGGCGCTGCACAACCTGCGACGCCGACAGCGTGTCGTAACCGGGAATGGCCAGGGTCTCGACGCCCGGCGCCGGGACCTGTCCGTTGCTGGTCGGCTCGGCCTCGACCTCGGCCGCAGGAGGCGGCGGGGGCGTCTGCGCGGCAGGAGTGGGCGCGGCCGCCGGCGCAGCCGGCGCGGGCGGCGCAGGCGCACGCCGCGGGGGCTCCGGCCGCCGGGCCGTGAGTCCGCCGACGACAGACAGCGTCTGACCGGCTTGATCGGTCGCCTGCCGCACGGCTCGGCCGGCCTGTTCGCGCCCCTGGCCGATCGCGAACTCCCCCATCATCCGCGCCGCCGCCACGAAGCCGCGGCCCTTCTCGGCCAGCTGGGGAATCGTCTCCCGGGCCGAGAACAGAAAGCCCAGCGGCGCGTAGACGAACACGTCGAGCGCCTGGTCAATGGGGTTTTTGTGATCAGTCACGAGTCGATCTTCTCCCGTCCGGCCGCCGGAGGGGAAATTCCCGTCAGGGCGCGGTGTGCACGATCAGCACGTCGCTCGGAGCGTGGTGGGACACCTTGTTCGGCACACTCCCGAGGACGAACCGCTTCGCTGAGGTCATACCCTTCGACCCCACGACGATCACGTCGGCGCCGGAATCGTCGGCCGCGTCGATGAGAAGGGCTGCCGGGTCGCCGGCGTCGACACGCATGACGACGTCCTCAACGCCGACATCGCGGGCGATCGTGCGAGCCCGGCGGGCGCGCTCGTCGGCGCTGGTCGCGTCGGTGATCGCCCACCGCACGTCCTCCGGCGCATCCTCGAGGCGTTTGGCCTCCTCCTCCGGACGCGGCGTGAACGCCGTCACAACCGTCAGACGGGCACCGGACGCCTTGGCCAGCTCAGCCGCATGCCGCACGGCGTACTCGGCTGTCTCAGAACCATCCGTGCCGACAACAACGTTGCGGTAGGGCACGGAGTACGACCCTAGACGCAGTCTCTACAGAGCATTTTCTTCGAGTCCGCCAACTGGCTCGGGTGCTTCACGAGGAAACATGACTGGCAGACGAACTCGTCGGGCCGCTTCGGCGCCACCTTCGTTGCGCCCTCTGCACGCTCCTCGGGGTCGGGGACCTCTTCTTCCTCTTCCTCGTCCTCGTCCTCGACGACCAGCCGGTCCTTCAGGATGACGTCGAGGCTGGCCTCCACATCGTCGGCGTCGAGGATCTCCTCATCCTCTTCGTCCTCGTCCTCGTCCTCGGCCGCGGCGGGCTTGGCCTTTGCACGGCCGCCACCAGCGGACTCCCCTTCCTCTTCGTCCTCGTCCTCGGCCAGCGCCTCGTCGTCGCCGAGGTCGTCGTCGTCGTCCTCGTCGAGGATGTCCTCGTCCTCGTTGAGAGCCTCGAGGTCCTCCTCGTCGAGGTCCTCTGGCTCTTCCTCTGCGAACTCTTCTTCGTTGTCGTCTTCGGCCATTCCGCGATCCCTGTCGCCCGTTAGCGGGGCGGGAGCATATCGGGCTGGCGGAACTACTTCGCGGGGGCCGTGGTGGGAGTGGTCTGGCCCGCCGGCGCGGGCACCGGCTGGGCGCCCTGACCAGCGAAGTTGAGGTTGATGAGGTCGTCGACGCGCCACTTGCCCTTGACCTTCACCAGGCTCAGGCGGAGGTACCAGTCGACATTCAGGCGCTGGCCGGAGGTGCCCTGGCCCCGCTCGTCGAGGACGACGATGGCGGTCGCCGTGTCCTTGTCGATGGCACTCACGAAGACGTCCTTGACGGTGGCGGTCGACTGGCCCTTGGTCGCCGTGAAGAGCGCCGACAGGCCGCCGAAGTTCTGCTCGTAGTCCGTGCGGAACTTGCCGGTGGAGAGGGCCAGCACCGCGTTCTTCGTCTTGTCGAGGTCCCGGTAGTCGTAGGTCAGCACAGCGCTGGCGAAGCGCGAGGCGACCTGCTCGACACCTGCCCGGGCGTCCTTGCTTCGCTGCAGTTGCCGGTGCTGCTGGGCCGCGAAGATGGCGGTCACGACCGTGCCGATGAAGAAGACGATGGCCAAGGCCACCGCGGCCCGGAACGCCGTGCGACTGACGGTCTTGGGAGCCTCCGGGGACTCCTCTGCCGGCGCAGCGGCTTCCTCAGGGGCGGCTTGTTCAGCCGGTGTCGGTTGCTCGTCGACGGGTGTCTGCGTCGACGGCTCCGACGCGAAGAAGTCACTCACTCGTTCGAGCGTAGGCCCTTGAACGTCTCCCGAATGATCAGCGCCGCGGCCAGCAGACCGAGAGCGAACCCCAGCGCCGTCGTCCCGCCGGTGGTGGCGAGGATGGCGCTGGGACCGCTGGTCGACGACGCCGGCACGTAGTCACCGGCGTTGGCGTGCAGCGGCGACACGCACGCCGGGACCTCGGCGACCGGCGGCAGGGTGTGCTGCGGCACGAACTGCGGCGCCGGGTGGTAGGTGGTGTTCACCTTGAATCCGACGCGCACCCACCGCTTCACGGGCGACACGGGGTCGCTTGGATAACCGGGGATGGGGTCGACGTCGGACGCGTCCCACAGGTCCCCGAACGCGACCGGCGCCGCGCTGAGCACGGTCTGCAGGCCCGCGAGGTTCTCCGGGGTCGTGGTGACATCGGTGACCAGCTCGAGGGTCTTGAGGTCGCAGTCGAGATCGGCTTTGTGGGAGGCGACCAGATCGGCAGCCGTGCCGAGCAGCTGCGAGCCGCGCTGCAGAAGGAGCGTGGTGTCGCCTCGAGCGTTCTTCAGCGAGTCGGCCACGTTGCGGAGGTCGCTCAGAGACTGCGAGAGCGAATTGCTGTGCTCGGTGAAGACGTGCGTCAGCTGGGTGTTGTTGGTGGCCAGGCGGTCGAGGGCCGTCGACCGGGCCACGAGCATCTGGCTCAGCTTGTCGCCTGCGTCGGCTAGGCCCCGTAGGGAGTCGACCCGCCCGTTGACGCCGACGGCCGCCTCGTGGACCAGCGTGTTGACGGCATCCGGCGAGATGGCGCTCACAAGGCGGCTGGCCGAGCGCAGCAACTCGGAGAACTCGAGCGGCACCGTGGTGCGCGACATCGGGGTCACGGTGTTCTTGGCGTAGTACGGGCCCCCGTTCGTGTAGCCCTGGGGCGGATCGAACTCGATGTACTGCTCGCCCAAGGCCGACTTCCGGAAGATGTTGGCGCTC
>JAFAUA010000501.1 GCA_019243595.1 Acidimicrobiia bacterium | reverse complement strand
ACAGCTGCCAACAATCTGGGCCAGGTCGCGCAGGTCCTCGCCAAGGACGAGCCCTACCTCGGGCCGCTGCTGGAACAGAACGCCGAGCTGGCGGATAAGGCGGCCAATCTCCTCTCGGACGCTCCGGCCCGGCTCGGCCAGATCATCCCCGACATGGTCGACGTCGTCGCCCTCACCGACTCGATGCCGGGACGCATCGCCAAGTTCGCCAAGAGCGTCAAGTACAACCTGCGCGGCACCGCCAACATCATGTCGACTGGGTGGATCCAGACCCGCGTCACCAACACGTTCATCCTCAACTGGGGAACGATCTACGACGCGCCCGGCGGGTACGGCGACTACGCGGGCGGCACCGGCGTCGGCCCTGACGTCGACATCAAGGGCTTGCCCAACCAGAACGTCCCGATCAATCTGTCGCCGAAGCAGAAGGCGTCCGACGCGTCCGGCCTCAACACGCTGCTCAGTCCCCTGACAGGGGGCGGCTCGTGAGAGGAACTTTCATCAAGCTGGGCGCGTTCCTGGTCGCCAGTCTGCTGTGCCTGGCATGGCTCGGCAATCAGATCGGTCAGCTCACCGGTCCGGCCGGCGTCTTCCACAAGACCTACAGCGTCAAAGCCCAGTTCACCGACGCCACCGGATTGGTCAAGGGGGACGAGGTCCGCCTCGCCGGCGTCCGCATCGGCAAGGTGGCAGGCCTCTCCGTCGACCGGGGCAAGGCGCTCGTGGCCATGAGTGTCGACCACGCCTACAAGCTGCCCGCCGACTCGCGCTTCGAGCTGCACTGGAAGAACCTGCTCGGGCAGCGGTTCGTGGAAGCCGTGCCGCCCGACGGCGCAACGCTCGCCGGCGCGGTCCTCAAGGGAGGCACGACCGTCGGTCCCGACCGCACCTCGAACGCCGCCGACCTTTCGGAGCTGCTCAACAACACCGAGCCCCTTCTCGCCCGGCTCGACACCAACCACCTCAACGACCTGATGACGACTGTGGCCGCGGCCATGCACGGTCGCGAGAACGAGCTGAACACCGCCATCGGCAACTCGGCGCAGCTGGTCGACACGCTGTCGAGCCGTGCCGACGTCATCTCCAAGAGCATCAGCGAATACGCCACGCTGCTCGACGGCATCGCCGGCCACGACGTCCAGGTGCGTCAGCTGCTCGACTCGCTCGCCGGGACGTCCCAAACGCTCGCCCAGCGGGCCAATGACCTCGGCGACGCGGCAGGGCAGACCGGTCAGTTCAGCGACGCCTTGGCGAAGGTGCTGGCCGCCAACGAGGGCTCCCTCGATGGGGTCTTCAGCGACACGAAGACCGTCCTCGATCGCATCGTCTCCGACAAGGCGGTGCTCGCCAAGGCGCTGCAGACGCTGCCGTGGACGACCTCGGCGATGATCCGCTTCACCAGCAGCGGAGACTGGGTCAACGCCTACGTGCGGGGCGCCGGCGTCATCGATGCCTACTTCTCGGAGCCGAGGATCGGGCCCGACTACAACAACATCGGCCCCGACGACCCCAAAGGCGGCCAACCCATCCTCGGCTCGCCGCGGGTCCCGGTGCCGCCGATCCCCACGGCCGACGCGGGCGTCGTCGGCGTGAACCCGCCGCCGGGTTCGTCGCCGCAACAGTCGAAGGCCGGCCTGGGAACGCTGCTGGCTCCCCTGATGGGCGGTGGCCACTCATGACCGAGCGGAACATCCGTCGCTCCGCGTACGTCGGCCTCGCCATCACGCTGTCCCTGATGGCCATTGCCTACGTGATTGGTGGGATGAAGATCCTCCACCGCAGTTACACCATCAAGGCCGTTTTCAGCGACGCCAGCGACGTGGGGACGGGCGACCCGGTGCGGGTGGCCGGGATCGACGTCGGGAAGGTGGCGTCCATCGATCGCCAGCCGCACGCGGTGCTGATGTCGCTGCAGATCAACCAGGGCGTCAAGCTCTCCCAGGGCGTGACGGCAGCGATTCGGCTGCGAACGCTGCTCGGCAAGAAGTTCGTCGACATCGCCGACCCCGGCACCGGTCCCCAGCTCGCGTCGGGCGCCGAGATCCCGGAGACGAAGACGAAGCCGGCGACCGACGTCGACGAGGTCCTCACCGCCTTCCGCGGTTCGGTGCAGCGCACCGATGTCGCGGCCGTGAACTCGGTGCTGCAGGAGTTCGACCAGGTGATGGCGGGCCGGGCCGGTGACATCAGCCGCTTGCTGCAGGGCTTGAGCTCGCTGTCGACGAACCTGGCCGGGCGCAAGGCCGACATCGACCGGCTCATCGCGGCCAGCGACCAGCTGTCGAAAGCTGTCGACGACCGCAAGGTGGCGTTGGGCACGAGCCTCGACGGCATGGCCGCCGCCCTCGATGCGCTCTCGGCCCGGCGGGAACAGCTCACCCAGCTCATCGACGGCGTGAAGAACCTGTCGGACCATCTGGCGCCTCTGATCAGCCGCAACGAGGGAACGCTCGACAAGACACTCTCCGACCTCATCCAGGTGGCGCAGGTCCTCAACGACAAGAAGGACCGCATCAACATCGCCCTCGACCAGCTTCCAAACGACATCCACAACCTGCGCAAGGTCACCAAGGAGGGGGCCTGGATCAACGTCTACACGGTGGGCTTCCCGGGCACGCCGTATCTGGCGAACCCCATCGACCTGGGCGACAACAACGGCCGGAACCCGGGTACCGAGGGCGGACTCCCGCAGCTCTGGCTGCGCCCGCCGCCCCATGACCAGTCGATCAACGTGGGTGGCATCAAGGTCGACACCGAGAACCACAGCCAGCCGCCGCCCGCTGGCTACTACACGACGCCATGACGACATCAAGGTCCAACGTGCGTCGTCTCGTGCTCGCGGCAGTCGTCGCCGCCTTCGGCATCTCCAGCCTCAGTCTCTGGGGTGTGCCGGTGATCGCCAATCCGCTGCAACCCAAGACGCTCGACATCACCGCCGACTTCCCCGAGACCATCGGCCTCTACTCGGGGTCACGCGTGCTGGTCCAGGGCGTCGACGCCGGATCGGTGAAGAAAGTCCAGACAGTTACCGACCGGGTGCGCGTCACCATGTCGGTGCACGACGTCTCCCTCGATCCGAACGCCGTCGCCACGGTGCGACTGCGGTCGTTGATCGGATCCCGCTACGTCGAGCTCTCACCGGTCTGGTCGGGCTCGGGGCCCAAGCTGGCGACGGGATCGCATATTCCGTTGGAACGCACACAGGTACCGGCTGAGGTCTCCGACTTCACCGACGAGACCAACCGGGTGATGCGCGAAGTCGACGCCCAGGCGCTCGGACGGCTCGTGCACGAGCTCGGGAGCGCGCTCGAAGGCAACGGTGGTGCGCTCGCCGGCGTCACGAGCGGCATGGCCCAGGTCGGCCAGTCGGTCGCGGCGCAGGCCCAGGCTCTCGACCAGTCGCTGGGTCAGCTGCAGCGGGTCATCGGCACCCTCGCCGCGAAGGACAACGACATCGCCCGCATCCTCAGCTCGTCGACGGCGGTGAGCCAGGCCCTGCTCGCCCAGCAGGGTTCGCTCGACGCGGGCGTGACGGGCCTCGACAAGCTCCTCGGGACGCTCACCGACTTCACGACCAAGGAGAAGGACAAGATTCTCCAGGCCGTGCAGCTGCTGTCGACGACCGGCAAGCAGCTGGCCGATCACGCGTCCGGCTGGTCGCGCATCGTCGACGAGGTCCCCTACTACGCCTATGGCTGGTACAACGCCATCCACCACGACGACAACCACTGGTTCTTCATGGAGCAGATCTCCGGGGTCATGTTCCTGCCGTACCCGCACCAGCTGAACGAGGCGGGTGGGCCCGGCACCAACAACGGTGACAACACCGTCGCCCCCTCGGTCGACTTCAGCTGCTCGCCCGCCCGCAAGGCCATCCCGTACACCGTGGACGCAACCAAGTACACGGGCGCGGGTCCGCTGCTGCCGCAGTACAGCTCGCCCGACGGCCGCATCAAGATCGACAACACGCCGAACAACGCATCGCACGAGCCGGGCTATGAGGGCGGCCAGTCCCAGACCCTTCCCGGCCCGGCGCCGAGCGGATGCCCGCCGCCGGCGAACTCGTTCCCACCGGGGGGCGGCAAGTGACCGCCACCACGCTCAAGCGCGTGCTCGGTTCGGTCGTGGCCGTGGTCGTCGTCGCCGTGGGCTTCGTCGCCCTCCGGCCCAAGGACAACAGCCACCACTACTCGGCTGTGCTGGCCGACGCCTCCGAGCTCGTCCGCAACAACTCCGTGCGCCTCAAGGACGTCCAGGTCGGCAAGGTGACGTCGATCAAGGTCGACGGCCTGCACGCCAAGGCCGGTTTCACGGTCGCCAAGAACGTGCACCTGCCGGCTGGGACGAACGCCGTCGTGCGTCAGACCAGCATGCTCGGCGAGATGTTCATCGACCTGGAGCCCCAGGGCGACGGGGTTCTGAAGGACGGCACGACGATTCCCTTGTCGCGCACGCGACGGGCGGCGCAGCTCGAGCAGGTCGTCCAGCTCGGCGGCCAGCTCGTCAACCAGGTCACCGCCGAAAACTTCAACCGCATGATCGACACGTTCGACCAGGCGTGGGGCGGCCATCCCGAACGTCTGCAGAAGCTGTTCGACGCCATGGCGGGCGCGTCCAGCTCGCTCGATGCCAACCGAGACGCGCTGGGGCAGACGATCGACAAGGTGGAACAGGTGGCCGCCGACCTGTCGCCGCACACGGCGGAGCTGGCCCAGTCGGTCAACAACTTCGCAGCCGGACTGCGCGCCCTCGATGCGCATCGCGATCAGCTGGGGACCTTCACCACCAGCCTGAAGCACTTGAGCGATTCTGCGTCGGACCTGCTCGTCAACCACGAGGCGCAGCTGGCGGCCAGTGGAAAGCACGCCAAGAGCGTCCTCGACCAGATCGTCGCCAATCTCGACGACTTCGAGAAGGGTCTCCAGGCCCTCCCCGACTTCAACCTGGGCTGGCAGTGCACCGTGCAGGGCAACTGGATCCAGGAGCT